>CACZOP010000251.1 GCA_902782845.1 Oscillospiraceae bacterium
CGCGGAAGAAAACGTGTTCCTTTGCAAAAACATCGCGCGGGTGATCCCGGGCGAAAACGAGGTCGTGCTTTATGATCTGATGGGCAGAAAAACGTGCGTTGAAGGCAGGATCCTCGATATCGATCTGCTCGAAAATATCATACTGATCGAGGGGGAAACCGCATGAAATACTACGGCGGGTGCGACGTGGGCTCCACCTATACCAAGGCAGTGATCGTGGATGATACCGGAAAGATCGCCGCCTCCGTGATCCGGCGCAGCAAAATGAACTCTGCGGAATCCTCCGAGAAAGCAATGGCGGACTGCATATCGCAGGTCCCCGGGATAAACAGCACCGCAGACCTCGGTTATATCGTCGGCACGGGCTACGGGCGAAACCGCGTCCCCTTCGCGGATGAGAACGTCAGCGAGATCTCCTGCCACGCCATGGGCGTGCATACCGTCGACCCAACGGTGAAGGCGATCATCGACATCGGCGGGCAGGACGTGAAGGGCATCGCCGTGGCGCCGGACGGCACGGTAAAAAACTTTGCGATGAACGATAAATGCGCCGCCGGAACGGGGCGGTTCTATGAAGCGATGGCACGCTCATTCGAGATGACCCTTGAGGAGTTCTCCACGCTTTCGCTCAAGGCGAAAACGGCGGTCCCGATCACGGCGCAGTGTACGGTGTTTGCCGAATCCGAAGTGATCGCGCTGGTAGGCGAAGGCAAGGCGCCGGAGGAGATCGCCGCAGGCATCCAGATGGCGGTGGCGCGGCGCTGCTTCGTGATGGCGAAAAAAGCCGGTGCGGTGAACAGCATCACGCTCACCGGCGGCTGTGCAAAAAACGAAGGGCTGAAAAAAGCCATCGAAAAGGTGCTGAAGATCAGGGTGACGGCGCTTTCCGTGGATCCGCAGCTCATGGGGGCGCTGGGCGCCGCCGAATTTGCCAGAAGAAAAGGAGGCGCAAAAGCGTGAGGGACTTAAAACACCGCGTGTTCTTTGAACACCTGCTCAGCGACGTAAAAAACGAGCTCGTGGACGAGGCGCTTTCCGAAGGAAAACTGGCGCTGGGGTATTCCTGCTATTTTGTGCCCGAGGTGCTTCTGAACCTTGCGGGCTGCTTTTCGGTGCGGATGCGCGCGCCGGGCATTACGGATACTTCCATTGCCACCTACTATATGAGCGAAAAAACCTGCATGTATTCCCGCAGCCTGCTGGAACGCGCGATCGAAGGCGGCTATAACTTTATGGCTGCGCTGATCAGCACGGAGACCTGCAGCATGATGAACCGATGCCACGAGCACTTCGAGATGCTGAACCTTGTGAAGGAGTATAACGAAAAGTTCTTCGTGAGCCACATCGATTCGCCCTTTGTAACCAAGGACTACGCGCTGAAGCATTACGAAAAACAGCTCAGAAAGCACGTGCTGGACAAGCTGAACGGGGTCTACGGCGTGGATGTATCCGACGAAGCGCTGCTCGCGGCCATTGAAAAACACAACGAAGTGTGCCGCGTGGTTTCAGAGATCGGCGAATACCGGAAAGCGGAAAACCCGCCGATCACGGGGTATGAGTTCCATCTGATCGAGCTTATAAGCGAGTGTTGCCCGCAGGATCTGATTCTGCCGTATCTGAAGGAGACGCTCGAGGAACTGAAAACAAGACGCGCGGACGAAAAACCGTGGTACCGCGTGCGTGTGGTGCTGGCGGGCGGTGAGAACGACGACCCGGAATTCACAAAGCTCATTGAAGACGCCGGGGCGTTTGTGGTCGCGGACCGCTACTGCTTCGGTTCTTTGCCGGGCAGAGAAGAAATCATAATAAACGACGGCGAAACGCCGCTTTCGGCGATCGCCCGCCACTATATAGAAACCAACCAGTGCCCGCGCTTTATGAACCCCGAGAAGGTGCAGGGCAGAAAGGTTTACTTAAAACAACTTGCCGAGGCGTATCACGCCGACGGTCTGATCGTGCAGCAGATGAAATTCTGCGAATACTGGGAATACGAGCGCATGTACTGCCAGCAGGTGATGGAAGAGGACTACGGCCTGCCGTGCATGGGCATCGAAAAAGAATACGTGAACACGTCCGTGGGACAGTTGCGCACGCGTTTTCAGGCGTTCACCGAATCGCTTGAGATCAAAAAGCTGGAAAAGGAGGGTTGAGTATGGCGGAAAAGAACAACAAAAACGCGCGCAGACGTTTTTATAACGGCTACGAGCTTGCCCGCTGGCGCCCCTGGCGCGGTTTTCGGGATTCATGGGTGGATTTCCGAGAATGGCTGACGGAAAAAAAGATCAGCGGCGCGCTGATCAAGGCAGATCCCGTGCGGGCGTTCAAAGCGCTCACCTATTACCATTGGCTGGCGCCCTATCTCGGCAGCGGCAGCATGGTGGACCGCACCATCGACGACGCGCACGGCGAGGCGCTTCTGATCGCGCACAAATATATGCAGTTCCTGCTGAAAAGCAACGTAGATGCGCTGATCAGGATCATCCGCGCGGACGAACGCTTCGGCAAAAACGAATACGCAAAAAAAATGGTCATCTTCGAGCAGGACACGTCCCCGATCCTCATCGGCGGCTTCCCGAACCTGACGAACGCGGTGGAGGAGCCCTATTTCGGTATTCTTGCCGCGGCGAACGACCAACACGCGGGACATTACTTTACAGATATCATCGATTCCTACGGCCTGCCGTCCGATTCCTGCCGGAATTCTTCCATCGTATGCGGGGTGGCGATCGACGACCAGCTTCCGTATTACGGCGCGTGTCTCGTTACCAGCAACGCGCCCTGCGATTCCTCCGTCATGAACTCCTCCGTAGTGGAGCGGCGGCTGAGAGTGCCCTCCATCCAGGGCTGCACGCCCATGCGCTGGAAAGACAAAGACACCCGCGAATACGCCGTCGCCCACGTAAAAGAAGTGATAAAATTCATTGAGGACTGCACCGGAGAAACCTTCGATTGGGACGCGTTCTTCAAAACGATCCGGCAGTATAACGAGGAGACGCGCATCCAGCACGAATTATGGGAACTGGCAAAATCGCCCTACTACCCGGTGCCGAGCGTACCGAACCTGCTGTACCGCAGCTTCCAGCTTTCGTTCTCCAGCGGCCTGAATGAAAACTGTGCCAAAATCGGGCGGGAGATGCTCGCCATCTGCGAAAAGTGCGTCAGGGAAAAGATCAACGTGCGTCCAAAAACCCGTCACAGAACGCTGGTCTGCGGCGCGCCCGCCTCATACTATATGCATTTTTCCACCTGGATGTATGAGACCTGGGGCGTGAACACCGTGGCGGTGCTGAACAATATGAGCCACCACGAATATCTGGATGAAAACGACAAAGAAGAGGCGCTCTGGGGCGTGGCGCAGCTCTGGGAGCAGGCGATCATGCGGCGGCACCTTGTGGGCGGATACGAAAACATGCTGGAGCTGTTTGAGGAATACGAGCGCTTCAACTGCGACATGATCGTATACTACGACAACATCACCTGCAAGGGCAGCAAAGCCATGACCGGTATGATTCAGGATATCGCCAACGAGCGCGGTATCCCGCTGGTGTGGATCTCGCACGATCTGATCGACCCGAGAAACATCCCCCGCAGCGCAATGCGAAAGCAGTTCAACGACTTTATGTTCACCGTGATGGGCGAGGAGCCGCTGGACGCTTCCCTGCTCGATTTCGACGATTCCAAGGGTTGGTAAGGAGGCACGGACATGAAAAAGGTATTGATTCTTATATGCAAACTTGCAGGGATGCTGCTCGGCGTCGCCCTCCTCGTGTTTGCCGCGGTGCAGGCGGTATACTGGCTGAATCTGGACAACAAGTTTATGTTTGTGCTGCACCATATTCTGAACAGGATCACCGACCGCGTCCCGCGGGACAGGCGATTCTGATCTTACCGGACGGAAACGCGCTTTTTCCGGCCCGAGAAAAGAGTGCGGCGCCAACGTTGAAAAATGACAAACTGTCAAAGATGAAACAGCGTGATAATCCTATGGATATTGAGCATTTTTACATAGAAAAAGGACAGGGTTTTCCCCTTATTCTGCTTCACGGAAACGGGGAAAACCACGACTACTTCCGCGGGCAGACGGATGCGTTCTCGCGGCATTATCATGTGTATGCGGTTGACACCAGAGGCCACGGAAAAACGCCAAGAGGCGATTTGCCCTTTACCATAAGGCAATTTGCAGATGATTTGCTGGGCTTTATGGACGAACGTCAAATTGAAAAAGCCCATCTGCTCGGTTTTTCAGACGGCGGAAATATTGCCATGGTCTTTGCAATTCATTATCCCGACCGTGTGGAACGTTTGATATTGAACGGCGCAAATCTGCGTGCGGACGGCGTAAAACGGACCACGCAGGTCCCTATTGAGATCGGATATCGGATCGCAGCGAAATTCTCTGAAAAAAGAGAATCCGCCAAACGGAAGGCTGAGATGCTTGGATTGATGGTCAATGATCCGAACGTCACGCCGGACGAACTTGCGGGAATACGGGCAAAAACACTGGTCATTGCAGGAACAAAGGACATGATCAGGAAAGAACACACCGAACTGATTGCGAAAAGTATTCCGGACGCCACCCTCCGGTTCATCACGGGGGATCATTTTATTGCAGGTAAGAAACCAGAGGAATTCAATCGGGCTGTGCTGGACTTTCTGAAGGAATAAACGACATGGAAACGAAATGGACGTACAGGCAGCGACAAACCTGAATACCTTATTCCGTAACGGCGCATAGGGCGTCGTTATGATGCGCATGGAACAAAGCGCTTTCCCCTGTTCTGCCGTGAAGCTACTTATGAAATAAAAATCCGAAAAATATCTTGACACCGTGTCAGTATTGTGTTATCATAAAACCGCTGACACGGTGTCAATATTATTATTACGGAGGAAGCAAGATGGTCAGAAATACGGCGGCCCAGATCGCCGCACGGCGGGAAGAGATCGTGAACGCCTGCGAAAAGCTCTATCAGACGATGAGCTTCAAGGATATCACGCTCAAGGAGATCGGCAGCTTCGTTTCTTTTTCCCGCCCTACGATCTATAACTATTTTCAAACAAAGGAAGAGATCTTTCTCGCGCTGTTCCAACGGGAGTATGAGCGCTGGAACGAGGATCTCACCGCCGTTCTTCAGGAGAACGAAACCATCGGAAAAAAAGAGCTGGCCGAAAAGCTCGCCGGTTCGCTTTCGGGCCGCTTGCAGCTGCTGAAGCTCTTATCCATGAACAACTACGATATGGAGGCCAACAGCCGCATTGAGCTTCTGATCGATTTCAAAAAAGCCTACGGACGTTCCATGCGGCTGATCCGGGAGATCCTGATAAAGTTTTGTCCAGAGAAGTCCGAAGAAGACCGGCAATGCTTCCTCTATCTCTTTTTTCCCTTTATGTTCGGGATCTATCCTTACGCGGCCGTGACCGAAAAGCAGCGCGGCGCGATGCGGGAAGCAGGGGTCGATTACGTGTATCAGTCTGTTTATGAGATCACGTACAACTGCCTGATCCAACTGTTGGACGGCAAACAATAAAAATCACAAAAAAGAATCTTATGATAACAGAGAGATGAAATAAGGCGGTGAAGTTTACAAAACTCGGCAATTCCGATCTGAACGTATCCCGGATCTGCCTGGGCTGCATGGGGTTCGGCGATCCCGGGCGCGGCCAGCACAGCTGGACCGTTGACGAGGAACAAACCCGCGGGATCATCCGGCGTTCTCTGGAGCTCGGCGTCAACTTCTATGATACGGCCATCGCTTACCAGAGCGGCACCAGCGAGCAGTACCTGGGCAGAGCCCTGCGGGATTTCGCGAAGCGGGAGGACATGGTGGTCGCGACAAAGTTCCTTCCGAGAACGCCCGAAGAGATCGAAAAAGGCGTCAGCGGACAGCGGCATATCGAAACGATGATCGATACCAGTCTCAAAAATCTCGGCATGGACTACGTGGATCTGTATATCTGTCACATGTGGGACTGGCAGACGCCGATATACGATATCCTCGAGGGGCTGAACAACGCCGTAAAAGCCGGGAAAACGAGATATATCGGCATATCCAATTGCTTTGCCTGGCAGATCGCCAAGGCCAACGCTCTGGCGGAAAAAGAGGGCTTCGCAAAGTTTGTTTCCGTACAGGGACATTACAATCTGATTTTCCGTGAGGAAGAGCGGGAGATGGTCCCCTACTGTGCGGAAGAAAACATTGCGCTTACGCCCTACAGCGCTCTGGCTTCGGGCAGGCTGTCGCGTCTCCCCGGAGAAGGCGGCACGAAGCGCGCCGAGGAAGACGTCTACGCAAAATTCAAATACGACGCCACCGCACAGCAGGACGGCGTTATCATCTCCCGCGTGGCGGAGCTGGCCCGGAAGCACGGCGTGACGATGACGGAGATATCTCTGGCCTGGCTTCTGACAAAGGCGACCTCCCCCGTGGTCGGAGCCACGAAGCTTCACCATATCGAAGGCGCGGCAAAGGCGACGGAGCTTGCGCTGACGGATGACGAGATCACTTATCTGGAAGAGCCGTACCTGCCGCATCCTCTGGCGGGCGTGATGGCGCAGAACAAGCCGGCAAATGCAAAAGAAAAACACGTCTGGTCCACAGGCGACCAGAAGATCGGAGCAGAAAAATGAGTGAAAAAATCGTACAAACCGCTGGCAGAAGCCAGCTGGGGGACTTTGCGCCGACGTTCGCGCACCTGAACGACGACGTGCTCTTCGGCGAAGTATGGAACGAGGAAGCGATCGACGTCAAAACAAAATGTATCGTTACCGCGGTATCGCTGATGGCGTCGGGGATCACAGATTCTTCCCTTGCCTATCATCTGCAGAATGCAAAAGCTCACGGCGTAACGAAGGAAGAGATCGCCGCCGTGATTACCCATGCGACCATGTACGTGGGCTGGCCGAAGGGCTGGGCGGTCTTCCGCCTTGCGAAAGAGGTATGGAACGAAGAAACGCCCGCTCTGACGGAAAAAGACCGCTATCAGAACAGCATTTTCTTCCCTGTCGGCGACGAGAACCCCTACGGACAGTTTTTCGTCGGGCAGAGCTATCTGGCTCCCGTCTCCACGGAGCAGGTCCCTGTGTTCAATGTGACTTTCGAACCGGGCTGCCGCAACAACTGGCATATCCACCACGCGAAAACCGGCGGAGGTCAGATGCTGATTTGCGTCGGCGGCAGAGGGTATTATCAGGAATGGGGCAAGGAGCCGGTGGAGATGACGCCCGGCGCTGTCGTCAACATTCCTGCCAACGTGAAACACTGGCACGGCGCTGCGCCGGACAGCTGATTTTCCCATCTCGCGATCGAGGTGGCAGGCGAAGACGCAAACACCGAATGGTGCGAAGCGGTTGCCGCGGAAGATTACTGCAAATTATAATAACAGGAGGATCCGAAATGAAAAAAGTATTACCGATTTTAATGCTGCTCACGCTGCTGTTGGGGCTTGCCGCCTGCGGCGGGAACACCGAGCAGAAAAAAACCGAAACGCCTTA
>CACZOP010000252.1 GCA_902782845.1 Oscillospiraceae bacterium
AAAAAGCGGCTCTGGCTGCGCTTTGAACGGGCGGAGCAGATCCCCGACAACGTTCGCGCGGGCCGGATCATCCTGCCGGCGGCGGCGCTCTCGCGGCGGCCCGACCTGATCCGGACATACGAGGGGCGGCTCACCGCCGAGATCCCGGTGCTGGTATACCCCGCAAAGGAGGGCGAAACGCTGGAGCAGCTGAAAGCGCTGCAGAAGCAGGGGCTGAAAACCGCCCTGTGCGAGAATATCGGCGCGATCGCGCTGGCGCGGCAGGCGGGGCTCGTCCCCATCGGGGGCGCGCACCTGAATATCACCAACCGTTTGGCGCTGCGGGAATATCTGTCGCTGGGGCTGGCGGCCGCCACGTTGTCGTTCGAGCTGCATTTTTCGGATATCGCGGGGCTGCGGAGCGAAGGAAGAACGGGCTTTATCGCCTACGGCCACCTGCCGCTGATGCGCTTCCGCGCCTGCCCCATGCAGGGCGAAACGGGCTGCGGCGCGTGTTCCGGGCGCAGGACCCTCACCGACCGGCGGGGAGAAGCCTTCCCGGTGCTCTGCGGCGGGCGGCAGTTCTCCACGCTCCTGAATCCCGTGCCGCTGTATACCGGGAACATGAAGCTGCCGGCGGCGGATTTCTGCACCCTGTATTTTACGGTGGAGGACAAAAAAGCCTGCGCCGACGTGATCGCGGCGTTTCTGGAACGGAAAAATCCCGCTTTCCGCAAAACCGCCGGCCAATATGATAAAAAACTGCTTTGAGTTGAGACTGTATGGAAGAAAAACGGGCTGCCGGTTTGCCGGCGAAGAAGAAAAACATTGACGTTTATTTTTATAAAACCTATTTTACCCTCTTTTTTACGGTGGCGCTGCAGAACCTGATCGTTTTCAGCGTGAACCTGGCGGACAGCATGATGCTGGGCGCCTACGCCGAAACCGCCATGAGCGGCGTGAGCCTTGCCAACCAGATCCAGTTCTTTCTGCAGTGCACGGTGAACGGCGCAGCCAGCGGTCTGGTGGTGCTGGCGTCGCAGTATTGGGGCAAAAAGGATATCGCGTCCATCAAAAAAGTGTTTGCCGCCGCCTTTGCCGTGGGGGTGCTCATCGCCGCCGTTCTGGAGGCGGCGGTGCTGGCGTCGCCCGCCGGGATCCTGGGGCTTTTATCCAACGAAACGCATATCGTGGCTGCGGGGGCGGAGTATATCCGGATCCTGGCGCATTCCTACGTGATCTTTGCCGTCACCTATATGCTCATATTCCTGCTGCGCGCCGTGGAGTCGGTGCGGGTGGGCTTTTATTCCTCCCTGCTGGCGCTGGCGGTGAACGTGGTGCTGAATTACGCGCTGATTTTCGGACGTTTGGGGTTCAAAGAGATGGGCGTGAAGGGCGCGGCGTGGGCAACGCTGATCTCCCGGGCTGCGGAGCTGCTTTTTGTGGTCCTCTACGTTTTGCTGGCGGATAGAAAGCTGCGGCTGCGCCCGCGGGACGTGTTCGGCCTCGACCGGTTGTATTTCAGGGATTTTTTAAAAGCGGGCCTGCCGCTGGTGGGCTCCGGCAGCTCCTGGGGGATCGCCATGACGGTGCAGACCGCCATCATCGGGAGGCTTGGCGCCGCGGCCATCGGCGCCAACGCCGTTACGGCGCCGGTGTTTCAGGTGGTGGCGGTGTTTTATCTCTCCTCGTCCACCGCTTCCTCGGTGCTCATCGGCAAAACGGTGGGGGAGGGCGACGTGCCCCGGATCAAGCGCTACGTCAAACGCCTGCAGGTCATTTTTCTGTTCACCGGCCTGTTTTCGTCGGCGCTGATGTTTTTGCTGCGGGATCCCATCGTTGATTTTTATAACGTGACACCGGAAACCCGGACGCTGGCGCTCACCTTCCTCAATATCCTCACCGGCACGGTGATCGGCTCCGCCTACGAAGCCCCGGCGCTGGTGGGCATCGTTTCGGGGGGCGGCGACACCGCCTTCGTGTTCCGCAACGACCTGATCTTCATGTGGGGGCTGGTGCTGCCCGTCTCCGCTTTGTCGGCCTTCGTGTTCCGCTGGCCCGTGCCCGTCACCTTTTTTATCCTCAAGGCGGATCAGATCGCCAAGTGCTTCGTGGCGGTGGTAAAGGTGAACCGCTACCGGTGGATCCGGGACCTGACGCGGGAGACCCCGCCGGCACAGACAGGCGAACAAGCGGAGCCAATTCAATGAATGATGAATGAATCATAATGAAAAATTGAGGAACTGCGTTGCAATCGTATTCCTACCGGAGGAATAGGGATCAGGTTCGGATATCAGGCATTCGCTGCGGCAGCAATAGAATATTAGGGCGCCGCGTACCCCCGAAATCGTTTGTCATTCTTCGTTAATCCCTCATCCTTTCAATTTCCGTTTCATCTGATAAACATACCCTGTTGATAAAGGAGTTCGTATTATGGCAATTGAAAAAGTAAAAGCTTATTTCGCGTCCTTCGGCGCGGAGGATAAGATCCGGGAATTTCCGGTGTCCTCCGCCACGGTGGAGCTGGCCGCCGCCGCCCTCGGCGTGGAGGGCGCCAGGATCGCCAAAACCATGTCGTTCCTTGTGGAAAACGCGGCGGTGCTGGTGGTGACCGCCGGGGACAAAAAGATCGACAACGCCAAATTCAAGGCGTTTTTCGGGACCAAGGCGAAAATGCTCACGCCGGAACAGGCGGAATCGATGGTGGGCCACGCGGTGGGCGGCGTTTGTCCCTTTGCGCTGCTTCCCGGCTGCAGGGTCTATCTGGACGAAAGCCTGCGCCGGTTCGAGGTGGTGTATCCCGCCGCCGGCAGCTCCAACAGCGCGGTGGAGCTCACCATCCCGGAGCTGGAGCGGTATTCCGGCTGTTCGGAATGGATCGACGTGTGCAGGGATCGCTGAGCGGGGCTATTTCATTTCCCGTTCGATCTGCGCCGCGGTGAGCGCTTTGTTGAAATCCCCCTTTTTGATGTGCAGCGTTTCGTGCTGCACACTTTTTTTCTGCTGTTCCGCCGAAAGCGCGCAGTTGACGTAGATATTGTAGTCGCCCTGCGGGTCCGGCAGCGTGAACGCGCGCACGCTGGGGGGCAGCGTGAGCATCCGGATAATGATCTCGTTCAACCCTTCGTTTCCTCCGTTGCGCCGTTCCCCACGATGGCGTCCACGATCTTCAGGATGCGGTCCAGATCCTCCGCGCTCGCCTTGCCGGATTTGTCAAACAGCAGCTTGCGTTTCCGGAACAGCTCCTCCTGCAGCGCGTCGGCGCGGTCGGCGTCTTCCAGCAAATAAGACTGCGGCACGGCAAAATAGTCCGCGATTTTCTGCAGCGTCCCCACCGAGAGCTGTTTTGTGCGTCCGCTTTTCAGCTCGGAAAACACGGAGCTCCGCACGCCGATCCCCGCCGCCAGGGCGGAAAGGCGGATGCCGCGTTCCTCGCACAGCTGCCTGATTTTTTCATAAGTGTCCATAGGCGTTCGCTCCTTCCTGCGAAAAAAACTGTTGACAAATACAGAATTCTGTATTATGATAAGGCCAAAGATACAGATATCTGTAAAATTTATCTTCTGAGACGCATTATAATACATAATTCTGTAAATGTAAAGGGTGTTTTTCGGAATTTTTCCGGAAATTTTTCAAAAATCGCCTGTTTCGGGGAGACAGATTTTTTCGTTTCCTGTATACTGCAGGTATACTATAACACAAGCAAAGTACCATGAGAGGTACAATGGGAGGGAAAATGGCCAATTTATCTTATGAAACGCTGATCAAGTGCCCGTTTTATCTGAAACTGGGCGAGACCGCCGTGATGTGCGAGGGGCACAAAACCGGGACCTGCATGATCACGAAATTTCCGGACGCCGCGGCGAAAAAGCGGCATTTAAAAAACAACTGCTACCGCGAAAACGGCGGAAAGTGTTTCCTGGCGGCAGCATTGTTTGAAAAGTATGAGTGAGGAAAATCGGAATTT
>CACZOP010000253.1 GCA_902782845.1 Oscillospiraceae bacterium
ATTACCGATTTTAATGCTGCTCACGCTGCTGTTGGGGCTTGCCGCCTGCGGCGGGAACACCGAGCAGAAAAAAACCGAAACGCCTTATGAATCAGAGACAAAAGCTGTTGTTGACGAGGAAACGGTAAACGAGCCGGACAACGCCGCGGCAGAGCCTGCGGACACACAGCCGGCAGCCGGGACCAAAACGCTGGTGGCGTTCTTCTCCGCGACAGGCACCACGAAGGGCGTAGCCGAAAAGATCGCCGCCCTCGAAAACGCCGATCTCTATGAGATTAAGGCGGCGCAAGACTACACCGACGCCGACCTCAACTGGCACGATTCCGGGAGCCGCACCACCCTTGAGCAGAACGACAAAAACGCCCGCCCCGAAATCGGCAGCGAACGCATTTCGCTTGAAGGTTATGAAAAAATCTATATCGGCTACCCGATCTGGTGGGGCGAGGAGCCGCGCATCATGGATACCTTTGTGGAAAGCTATGATTTCACCGGCGTCACCGTGATCCCGTTCTGCACGTCCGGGGGCAGCGGCATCGGCAGAAGCGCACAAAACCTCGCCGAAAACGCCGGGAGCGGCAACTGGCTGGAAGGGCAGCGTTTCGGCGGCAGCGTGGCGGAAGCCGAGCTGCAAAGCTGGATCGACAGCCTGCACTGAGAAGCACGCGACAACCGCAAACCGCGCCTCTCAATACCTTTACTTTTCTTTGCATCGCTAACAAAAAGCAGCAGGTTTCATTGCCCGCTGCTTTTTTCGTCTGTGTTTATCGATTGTTTTTATGCTTTTATCTTAGTCCGAACAGGTGCGCCCAGAAGAAGAGAATCGTGTGCCAGATGCCGACGATCCTCTGCAGGAAGTTAGCGGTATGCCCTTTTCCGCACCACTTGCATCTGCCGTTGCCGCCGGAAGGCCGGTCGGGATCCGTCGGTGCTGTGGGATTGGCAGGATCCGTCGGCGTTTCAGCCGCAGCTTTCAGTTCGGCATATCGGGATTCGGCCGTTTCAAGAACGCCGCAGTTTTCAACAAGCGCCTTCTGCGTTTGCGTCAGATCGTTGTAAGCAGCTCTCGCCGCGTCGATCTCCGCCTTGCTTTCGTCCGTATACTTCACTTCGCCGATGGCGTTGATCTTTTCTATGACCGCTTCCGCCGCCGCCCGGTCCGCCGCGGCTCTGTCGGCGGCTTCGGCGGCAGCCTTCCGTTCGGCGTCGACCTGTTGACATACCGTACAGGTAAAGCGTTCGTCGCCCGTTTCGCCGTAGGAGTGGACCCCGGTGGCGGCCGCGGGGCGCGTTTCGGTCTCCGGGCAGCCGGCGCAGACGCGGGTCTCTTCGCCCTCGTCCACGCAGGTCGGTCCGGTCGTGACGGCCCAGTCGCCGAAGCTGTGTACCGCCGTCACGCTCACGGTCGCCTCAAAGTATTCCGACGGGGTATCGGCGGTATGAAAATGGGGGATCTCCTGAAGAAGCGCATATGAGACTTTACATCGGGCAAAATGTGGTGTAAAATCATGGTAGAGCAATTTATAACATAAATGGTGATATTATGGCGGAAGCGCTGGTTTTTTCGATTGAGGAGTTTTCCGTTCACGACGGGCCGGGGATCCGCGCCACGGTTTTTCTGAAAGGCTGCCCGCTGCGCTGCGAATGGTGCCACAACCCGGAGGGACAAAGATTTGAAAACGAGATAATAAAATCGCAGGCGGGATGTGAGAACTGCGGCGCTTGCGTAACAGCGGGAGGAGGGCGCCTCAACGAAAAAAGCGTGCGCGTATGCCCGAACAGACTGCTTCGTATGAGCGGAGAATCGTATACGCCTGCATGTCTTTTGGAAAGACTGCGGCGGCTGCTGCCGATCCTGAACGATGCGGGCGGCGGCGTAACCTTTTCCGGCGGGGAACCGTTGGCGCATCCGGATTTCCTGTATGAATGCTTGGCGCTTCTGGAAGGTCAAACGCACCGCGCTGTTCAGACGAGCGGCTATTGCGGGGAGGAACCATTCCGGCAC
>CACZOP010000254.1 GCA_902782845.1 Oscillospiraceae bacterium
CCTTCGGTGGATTACGCTGTTATTCTTGTCATCCCGCCGTATACCACGGTTGAAGTCACAGAAATCAGCGGCAGCTTCGGCAAGCTGACCTACAGCGGCAAAACGGGCTGGATGAGCCTGGATTACAGCACCTTTATTTCCGACAAACAAACCGGCGAGCCGGATCCCGTGAAGGATCCTCCCGGCACATGGACCGTGGCGGACTTCTCCGTCTGGAACGGCTACATCAACTGGAACAACCTGAAGCAGGACGGCGTGGAGGGCGTGATCCTGCGGATCGGCGGAAGAGGCTACGGCGAAGAAAAAGCGCTTTATACAGACAGCGCGTTCCCGACCTACTACAAAAGAGCAAAGGCGGCAAATCTGCATGTCGGCGTTTACTTTTTCAGCTATGCCCTGAATGAAGAGATGGCGCGGGAGGAAGCGGAATTTACCATCTCGCTGTTGCAGAAAAACGACTGTGAGCTGGACATGCCGGTGTTTATCGACATGGAAGACGCATCCGACGACACGCAGCATTTTGACGCCGGCCGGGACGTTTGCACCGGCGTGATCGACACGTTTTGTTCGGTTATTGAGGAGGCGGGCTATTATCCGGGCGTATACTCGGGGAAATGGTTCACGGAACAATTGATCGATCCCGCTGTATTTGAAAACCGGGCGGTCTGGATGGCCCATTACGGCGTTCCGGAATGCGGATATAAAGCGTATCCCATCGACATGTGGCAATATACCGGCTCTGGCTACCTTCCCTCTGTCGACGGTTCCGTGGATCTGAGCAAATGCTACGTAGACTTCCCCGCGATCATCAAAGAGGGGCAAAGCACCCCCAAGCCGGTCGAGCCAAAACCAGTCGAGCCGACGCCGGAAGATCCGACCGACTTCGGCGAACACGTTGCCGAAAAAAAATGGACGGTCGTCAGCGAAGCAAGCTGTACGAAGACCGGTCTTCGTGAAAAAAAATGCAAAGACTGCGGGATTACGCTTTTGCGGGAAGTGACGCCCCAACTCGCGCACGAAAAAAGCGAGGAAATGCTGCTGCTGCTCTCTTACCTGCATAAGCCGGGCGATACGCTGACGCCGGACGAGATCATACGTCTGCATCCGAAATCCGATCCGAATTACGAATTGATTTATGAACCCGGATACAAAATCACAGGCGGGATCAAGCTGACCTATTGCGTAAACTGCAAAAAAATAATGACGGCGGAATATTCCGTCCCGCTGTGCACCCACAATTCCCCCAAGAATACACAAACGCCCGCCACCTGTGTAAAAGACGGTTATAAAATGACAAGCTGCAGTGAATGCGGGAACTATATCCGCGGCAGTATCATACCGGCGGCAAAACACAGCAAGGGAGATCCGGTCGATACGCCTCCAACCTGTAAGGCAGGCGGTCTGCGCGTTACAAGCTGCAAGGTCTGCGGAGAGGAATTATCAAGGCAATACCTGCCGCAGCTCGATCACAGTTTCGTTTTGTCGCAAACCGTAAAACAGGCAACGCTTTCAGACGGCGGAGAGGAACTCTACGTGTGTTCCGCCTGCGGAAAAGAAGATCGCCGTTACCCCGGTGCGCTGGTTTTGGGTGACATCACCAACAACGGCGCGATCGACGCCGAGGACGCGAGAATCGCGCTGCGCGTCTCCGTTCAGCTGGAGCAGCCGACCGTCTCCGGCGTGATTGCGGGCGACACCGACAACGACGGCAGGATCACAGCGGCGGACGCGCGCAATATCCTTCGGGTTGCCGTCGGACTGAACACATCGGATCAGTTAAAGGCCAGGTATTACGGCGAAACGTGACGCCTGTTCCCCGGCAACATATCAAAAAAGAGACGCTTCGTTCGAAACGCCTCTTTTTTTCGTTTTTGTTGTTTTTCTGTCAGCGGATAGGTAACCCAACGGAGATCCGGAGAATCACACGCGCATCGTCTGCTGTGATGTCGCCGTCGCTGTTGATATCCAGCACCTTGAACTCTTTTGATTCCGCGTTGAAGGATTCAAGACCCACCGCAGCTCTCAGCGCGACCCGCGCATCGCTTGAATCCACGTGACCACTGAGATCCACATCGCCGGGGATCGCCTGCAAACTTGAGATATCGAAAGAAAACGGTTCTGTCGTCGGCGCAGGCGCGGTGGTCGTTACAGGCATGGTAACCGGGACTTTTGTCGGCTTTTCACCGTCGTTGCCCGGGATCGTGTAGCAGGTATCATAGGGCTGGATCACAAAGGAGATCCTTCTGCCGGCATTCACAAGACGCCGGGTATTGAACTCATCCCAGGTGTATGTGTTCAGCGCGATCAAACCGCGGCCGTTTGCATTCCCCTCCAAAAAAGTCATGGTGTCTTCATCATACGAAAGGATAAGGAAGGAATGCCCGTTGCTGGTATTATAGGAATAATCCCAGTTCGCCGTGGTACGTACATAAGCGCCGCACCCTACGCCCGCCTCGGAAAGCACACTGTAAGAAAGCTTGCTCACACGGTCGGACGGCCCGAGCGCCAGATAGGCGTTTGTATAGGTTTTGCCGGCATAGTCGGCGTCTTCTCCGAAAAGATAATAGTATACGCCTCTGGCATACGCAAGGCACTGATAGCCCCAAGTGTTGCCCCATGCATAGGCGAAGCTGTTATTCAGGGAATCGCCCATTTTAAAAGTTGAATCGGAATTCTTAAAGATTTTTGCGGTTCCGTTGAGAACGCTATCCAGTTTTGCAGCTACTTCAACATTACCGGTATAATCATTTCCGCTGTATGCAAGCGCCGGTGCGCCCCATACAGCGCATAAAGGTAAGATCAATGTAAATGCCAGGAACAAAGCTGCGAGCTTTTTTGTTTTCAGCATCGAATACCTCCTTTTTGAAATCGGGGTTATTATACCAAAAATTTACGGTTTCGTCAACCCCTACGCCCCAAATATTACAATTTGTAACTGAAATCCCCCTGAAATAATGACAACTCTGTAACATATTGTAATATTTTTTCATTATTTATTTCTTATTTAGCATTATATATAATCTTCGTACTTCACTCTTGACAGCAAAAAAAGCAATGATTATAATATATCTGTTAAAAAAAGGAAGGCAAAAAAAGGAAGGTTCAAACAAGAGCAATGGATTTCCGTATTTTCGATACAGCAGAAGAAATCGCCCGCGTCTGTGCAGATTACTACAGCGCGCTGCTGCAAAAAAAACCGGACGCGGTTCTGGGCTTTGCCACCGGCGCGTCCCCCATCCCGACCTACAGGGAGCTGATCAGAAGAAATCATTCCGGCGCGCTCAGCTTCCGGAACGTCACCACCTTCAATCTGGACGAATACTGCGAGCTGCCCCGGGAAGATAAAAACAGCTATTACACCTTTATGCACGAGAACCTGTTCTCTCAGATCGACATCCGGGAAGAAAACGTCCATCTGTTAAACGGGAACGCCGCAGATCTGAACGCCGAAGCCGCCGCCTACGAACAGGCGATCGGCACTGCCGGCGGGATCGACCTGCAGCTGCTCGGCATCGGGACCAACGGGCATATCGGCTTTAACGAACCCGCCGATCATTTTACAAATAAGACCTTTGTGGTGGAGTTGGCGAAAAGTACCGTTACCTCCAATAAGATCTATTTTGAGAACGGCGCAATGCCCACCCATGCGATCACAATGGGCATCGGAACGATTTTTGCGGCGCGGCAGATCATCCTGATCGCGACCGGCAGCAAAAAAGCAAAGGCGATCGGTATGACGGTAAACGGGGACATCACGCCCCGCTGCCCCGCGTCCGTTTTGCAGTTCCATCCAAACACGGTCCTGCTGCTGGATAAAGAGGCCGCCGCTGAGCTGTAACCATTTGCTGCACGATTGACAGACAAACAGAAATCAAAGAAGCCGGAGGAACCGAATCCCCCGGCTTTATCGTTATCAATTGCAAGAATCCTTATTTCATCATACCGGCAACTTCAGCCGCGAAATCGTCTTCTCTCTTTTCAATGCCTTCGCCCTTGGCAAAGCGCACAAAGCCGGTGGCCTTGATCTCGGAGCCGAGGGACTTTGCGACGCTCGCGATATAACCGCCCACATTGCCCTCAAACACGTCGGAACGGACGAACGCCTGATCGAGCAGGCAGATCTCTTTGATCTGCTTGGAGATCCGGCCGTCGATGGCTTTGCCGAAAATGGGATCCGCGGCATACTCTTCCTTACCGGCCACGGCAACCTGCGCGAAGGCCGCGATTGCTTCGGGAGAGAGGAAGTTGAAGAGGAACTTGTTGTTCTTTTCGGCTTCGTAAGCGGCAAGATCGGCTTCGCTCAGCATACCGTCGGCGATGGCCTTGTTGATGACCTTCACAAGGATGGGCTTGGGAAGGGTATCGGGCTTATTGAGGGCGCTTTCCACGGTGATATTCTTCATCTTGGCAAGCTCCACATCGGAGATATCCTCATGGCTGAGATACTCGGGGCTCATTGCTGCCACCTGCATGGCGACGTTTTTACCCATCTCAACGAATTCGGCCTTATCGGCGGCGTTGGTTTCAAAGGTGACCAGCACGCCCACGGAACCGCCGGCATGGATATAGGAAACAGCGGTACCTTCCACAACCTGGAACCGGCGCAGCTGCATATTCTCGCGGATCTTAAGGAAGAGCTCCTGGATCGCCTCTTCAACGGTAACGGAACCGTCGGCGATGGTGGCGGCTTTCAATGCGTCGAGATCGGCGGGACGGGCGATAACCGCAGTTTTTGCGATCTGATTGGCAAGCTCCTTGAATTCGGGGTTGTTGCCCACGAAATCGGTTTCACAGTTGAGCTCCACAAGCGCGGAAGCAGCGCCGTCGCTGTATACGCCGATGGTGCCTTCAGCGGCAATGCGGCCGGCCTTTTTCGCCTGCGTGGCAAGACCCTTTTCACGAAGGATCTCCATCGCCTTCTCCATATCGCCGTCGGTTTCAACGAGCGCCTTTTTGCAATCCATCATGCCCACGCCTGTTCTTTCGCGCAGGTCCTTCACATCTTTAGCGGTAAAACCCATAATCATATTCCTCCTGATAATTATTATACTGAATTTCAGCTCGTAAGATTTCAATGAAAGCCCGCAACGCTGTACGGGCTTTTGATTTTCAGCTTATTCGGCGACCTCAACCTCGGGGGCTGCCTCTGCGGCGGCTTCCTGCGCCGGAGCGGCGTCCGCCTGGCCCTGACGGCCTTCGATCACGGCGTCTGCCATGGCGCCGGAGATCAGCTTCACAGCGCGGATCGCGTCGTCGTTGCCGGGGATGATATAATCGATCTCGTCGGGATCGCAGTTGGTGTCAACGATGGCCACGATCGGGATGCCGAGTTTCTTTGCTTCCAGAACGGCGATGCGCTCTCTGCGGGGATCCACGATGAACATGGCGGCGGGCTGACGCTTCATACCGGCGATACCGCCCATGAACTTTTCAAGCTTGTCTCTCTCGTTACGAAGCTTGATGACTTCTTTTTTGGGAAGCATATCGAAGGTCCCGTCTTCTTCCATGACCTTGAGCTGCTCCAGACGCTTGATGCGGCGCTTGATGGTGCTGAAGTTGGTAAGCATACCGCCCAGCCATCTGGCGTTCACATAGGGCATACCGCAGCGATCGGCTTCTTCCTTGATGGAATCCATCGCCTGCTTTTTGGTGCCGACGAAGAAGATCTCGCCGCCCTCGGCCGCCACGTCGCGAACGAACATATAGGCCTCGTCCAGCTTTCTCACCGTCTTCTGCAGATCGATGATGTGGATACCGTTGCGCTCCGTGAAAATATAGGGAGCCATTTTGGGATTCCATCTTCTGGTCTGATGACCGAAATGGACGCCTGCTTCAAGCAGCTGTTTCATTGATACGACTGACATAATTTTTCCTCCTTTTGTTGAACCGCCGCGGGCTTCATTTCGCGCGAAGACGCTGCGCGTATCTTCACAACGCACCCTTCGCGTGATCTGCCCGCGTGAGTTTTGCTCAAAAAGTATAGCACAGACCGCAGCACAAATCAAGCATTTTTTTTGCTTTTTTTAACTTTTTTTTGATATTTTTTCAGCTTATTTCACGGACGCGAACAGCGCCTGATACGCTTTGGTGAGCACGGAAGCCACGTTCCACGATACCATGATCAGCTCCTCGTTTTCGGTGAGCATGGAATGGCATTCGTTATCCGGCACGGCGTATCCGATCTGGTCGTTGGTGATACCGAAGCATAAAAGCGTTTCGGCGCCGCAGGTTTCCGCCAGCGGCCGGTAGGCCCATCCTTCGTTGTTCCAGCTCTCCGACGCGTCGAGGGTCCCGCCCCAAAGCATTTCGGGCGCGATCTCGCCGGGCGCGATCACAATGCCCACGCGGTTGCCGAGCTCCATATAGCCGATCTCGGTGACCACCGCATAGCCGAGCCGATCCCGGACAAACATACTGCTGAGCAGGTTTTCCCGCGCCGCAAGGATCAGGATCTCGTTTTCGGCGGGGATCACGACCTCCGCGTGTTTCACGTTCAGCACAGGCTCCAGCGCCGTTTCGTCGGAGATCGCCAGCAGCTTTTCGCCCATTGCGTAGCCCAGCGCTTCCATTTTGCCGTTGATGATGCTGTCGTCATAGCTGAGCGTGGTGGTGTCGCTGGTGATGGCAAGCTCCGCGCCTTCCACGAACACCAGATCCGCGCCGGCGTTTTCTTTTACATATTCTTTGAGATAATATGGGAAATCCGCCGTCAGCTCCGAGGGCGCGGCGCCCAGGGAAACACAGTGGATCCCGGCTTCGCAGATCCAGATTTCGTTGCGGGCGCCGTCGTCGGGCACAAAACGCAGGCGGTTCAGGTTCCCGTCGAACACGATGGGCTCACGCTTGTCGTGGATCAGCTCCGAAACGTCCGCAGCGCCGTAATACAGACTGCCGGCGGTCATGGATTCCACAGCGTCCGTGACCGTTTTCACCACGGTTCTATACAGGTTTTCCATAAAAACGGGATTTTTGCCGGCCACAGCCCTCTCGTCCGTATCCGGCAGAAGCGTCGCCCACGGATTCTTCAGAATGGCAGGCACCAGAGGCGCCGCCAGCCCCAGCGTATCGATGCAGGAATGCTGATGCACGGCGGACACGTTGATGGAAATAATATTGTGCGCGGCGGCGAAATCCGAGAGCCTTTTTCTGATTTCAAGAATATCGCCCCGGGCAAGGCCATAGCAGTCCACAGAAGCGTGCGCCACGATACCGCTCACGCCGTCGCTCAGCGCATAGGCGCTTACGCACTGGTCGTCCACCCGTTCGGTGGGCACTCTGCCGTTGAACGCTTCCATGGAGCCGGCAAGATAATAGTCGCCGCCCATCACGTCGAGCCCGTCCAGCAGAGAAGCCTCCGCAAATCCGGCGCTCCATTTGCTTTCTGCCGTTACCGCCGTATCGAAGGTCTGCTCCCCCGCATAAAACTGGTCGGTGGAATAGTCCGCCAGCCGCGGGATCTTTCCCGCCCAGTTGAGACCGGGGATCAGCGTGTTCAGAAACCGCAGGATCATATTCAGCAGTTTGTCAACGATCTGGTAAAAACGATGCTCCGCCTGTTCGCCGAAGCTGAAGCTGCTTTCGGCAGCGTTGCCCGCGGCAGCGACAGGGATCGCAAACGAGAGCAGCGCCAGAAGGATCGCCAGCGTCAATGCCAGCAGTTTTCTTGTTCTTTTCAAAAGAATCGCCTCCGGATTTCAGTATTTTTCAAAAAAGACTCAGTCCACGCTCCGGAACAGAAGGATATCGGAAAAGCCCTTGCCGCCGAAATACTTCAGGAGCAGCTCGCTGAACCGTTTGAGTATTCTGGTCAGGAACGCGATGAATTTCGCGTTGGATTTCTCTTTTTGTCCGTTATTCTGAATCTGATCGGCAACGGCTTTTAAATCGTTATAAGCCGCATTAAAATCCTCCGTAGGCATCACGGTGCTGTCCAGCGCCGTTTTGGCGTTTGAGAGCGCTGCCGCCAGCGCTTCCTGCTGCTCCGCGGGCAGAGACGAAACGTCTTTGTTTGCCCAGGCGTTATACAGTCCCCGCAGTTTACCTGTGTTCCGCGCGTAGTTGAACTGCGGATAGGCGGGATCGGAATGGACGTTTTTGAAATCATCGTCGGAGATGATCCGGGTCGCAAGACGGATGATCACGTCGTTGGAGGCGGTGCGTTCATGGTCCTGATCCTTAAAATAGAAGGTTGTTTCGCAAAGGATCCCGGTGGAAGCGTCCACGATGCGCGCTTCGTCCATGTGATTGTGTGAGGGATCGGTGCAGTAGGTGTTCGCCTGCACGTAATCCTCCGGCAGCGGGGTATCGACATAGCCCGCCGTCGCGCCGAAGGATTCGGAATCTGTGTGGATGATACCGTCTGCGTTCGTTTTATCCCAGGAATCGCAGATTTTATAAAGCGTGAAGTTATAATCCACCACGTCGAAGAACTCTATACCCTTTGCCTGCAGCGCGAGGATGCTTTCTCTTGCGCCGCACTGGGCGTTATAGTACCAGTCGGTCTGCTCCCGGATATACGCGTCCTGCGGGCCCGAAAGATACATTTCGCGGCAGTCGGGGTAATCCTTCGAGGGGATCAGCGCCCACATGCAGGTGGAATACTTCAGGTAACCGTTCACCAGCTGGAACACCGCCTGATCCAGAATCGCGTTCACGTCGGCGTTGGGCATATAGCGCAGAATGATATCCGCGAGATAACCGATCCACTCCTGGTCGTCGTCGAGGAGCGAGGGGATCATATAACCGTAGAGCGCGTCGGCGTCGTCCAGCAAACCGTAGTGATAGATATCGCCCAGGACGGCCGCGCCGTCGGCGGCGGGCACGATAAAGCACACGCGGTGCACGTCGTCTTCCATTCTCTCGCCCTTATCGGCATAAAGCTGCATCAGCGCCGTAAAAATGGAGCCGCCCTGACTGATGGGGATAAGATTCACCTTGTCGTGTCCGGTCTCCTGCTTTGCCGTCTGGATCAGATTATAAAGCCGCTGCGCCAAAGCCTTCACGTTGTCAAACGACACGTAGGAGAAAAAATACAGGTGATCCGCGCCCACCTTGTTCACGTAATCGTGCAGCGGGATCGCGTTCAACGCGTAATTGCGGTCGTATTCGCTGAGATTCGCAACGCTTGTATCGTATTCCACAGCGCGGATATTGTTGATCAGCGAACCGGTGCTGTCCACCCGGACTCTGCCGGCGACCGCCTCTCCGATCACGCCCGCGATCGCCTTTGCGGCCCTCTGGTCCTTATCCCGCTGGGTGATCAGCAGCTTCCCCAGAGGGGCGAGCGCGTTTTCCAGCGCCAGCTTTACAATATCCTTCGTATCCTCCAGAAAGAAGGGACCGGAATAAAGATTGCCCTGCGAATTCCGCATTTCATCGCCGTTTGTGTCGTAATACCGCACGTCGCTCTGGAAAACGCCGGGGATCACGATGCACGGCGCATAGGGGCAGGTATCGGCGTCGGCAGCCGAAGCCGTCAGCGGCAGTACGGCGGCAAACACCAGCAGCACGGCCATCAGGCAAGAGAAAATCGTTTTTCCGGTTGATCTCATTCAGATCAGTCCTTTCTTTCATAAATTACAATACTGTTTTATTATATCATTTTTTTCCTTTTTTTCAAGTAATCAACACAAATGTTTCCATCTTCAAATCCACCAAAGAAGCTGTCCGGTTTTTGTGCAGACTGTCTAAGAAGACTGAAATAAAGTTTTAAAAGTTACAACAGAACGGTCAAAAATTACAAGTCTGTCATTTCTTCCGGCGTCTCCGTTATAATGTGAACAGATTTAATGATTTATGTTTTGTTTCCTCCACAGAAACGGTCGGCGTGCGTCGACCGTTTTCTTTGTACTGTTCCATCCGGAACACTGAAAAAGCGGCTTCGCCGCGCCGCAGAGCAGTTTCCTTCCCGATAAACAAAAAACAGTCTTGTTCCGCCGGAGAACATGTGATAGAATAAAAAGCAGAAACAACCGGAAAGGAACCATCGGTATGATCCGCAGTTATTTTAAGGAAACCGTACCCGGGTCGGATACGCTCACCCCAAGCTGTCACGCCTCCACCGTGCTGCCGCTGGACGACGGCAGCGTTCTCGTCGCCTGGTTCGGCGGGACCCACGAAAAAGCAGACGACGTGAACATTTACATCGCGCTGCGGTCCCCTTCGGGGAGTTGGAGCCCGCCGCGGCGGGTTTCCGCGGACGACGGCGTTGCCAACTGGAACCCTGTGCTGTGTGAAAAGCAGAACGGGGGGATCCTGCTGTTCTACAAATACGGCAGGGAGATCCCCGACTGGATCACCATGGTGTGCGAAAGCAGCGACGGCGGAAAACGCTGGACCGCCCCGCGGGAACTGGTACCCGGCGACGTTTCCGGCGGGCGGGGCCCTGTAAAGAATAAATGTTTACGCCTTCCGGACGGAACGCTGCTGGCGCCCGCCTCCACAGAGCAGCACGGCCGCTGGC
This sequence comes from Oscillospiraceae bacterium, assembly GCA_902782845.1. Classification (GTDB taxonomy): domain Bacteria; phylum Bacillota; class Clostridia; order Oscillospirales; family Acutalibacteraceae; genus RUG806. Next base: position 10,463 of record CACZOP010000254.1, read on the forward strand.
TGCCGTTTATTGACGTTTCGAAAGACGACGGCGAAACATGGGCCGCCTGCGAGAAAATGGAGAGAGCGAAATACCGCGGGGCGTTTGTGGGGCTGATCCAGCCCACGCTCTGGCGGTCGCAGGACGGACAGATCCACGCGCTGATGCGGTCAAACAAGGGCGCGCTTTACCGCAGCGATTCATCCGACAACGGCGCGCACTGGTCAAAGCCCCGCCGCACCCACATCCCGAACAACAACAGCGGCATCGACGCCGCGGCGGACGACGAAGGCAGAGTCTGGCTGCTGTATAATCCGGTGGCAGAGAACTGGGGAGACCGCTGGCCCCTTTCGCTGGCGGTTTCAACTGACAACGGAAAACACTTTACAGAGATCCTTCGGCCGGAGCCGGGCAAAGGAGAGTTTTCTTATCCCGCCGTCGTGATCAAAAACAAAAAGCTTTACGCGACCTACACCAACCAACGCAAAAAAATCAGTTTTTTCGTGCTGGAACCGGAAAACTGACGTAAAATATTTCAAAAGAGAAAAAAGGAGATCCCCGCAATGGAAGAAAAAAACACGCAGACAGCATCCGAAACAAAAAATACGAAAAAAAACGTTTGGCAGTTTATTAAATTCGCCCTTTTCTCCTGCTCCGCCGGGGCGATCCAAGTCATCAGTTTTACGCTCCTGAACGAGGTCCTGATGAAAACGGACTGGATGCAGAGCATGATGCAGAACCATGAAGTCTTCGCGAAGATCATGCAGAACGAATACGGTCCCTGCTATCTGATCGCGCTGATTTTATCGGTGATCTGGAATTTCACCATCAACCGGAAGTTCACGTTCAAATCCGCGAATAACATCCCCATCGCCATGCTCAAGGTATTCGGTTATTATCTGGTGTTCACGCCGGTATCCACCCTCCTCGGCAACTATTTCACGGCAAGATTCGCAAGCGTGGGCGCGATCGAATACATCGTGCTGGGGATCACCATGGTCACAAACATGGTGACGGAATTCCTTTTCTGCAAATTTGTCGTTTACCGCAATTCCGAAAACACGGCGCCGATGAAAGAAAAGAAAGCAAAAACAAAGGAACCGGCCGGGGAGGAGGCGTCCGGACATGTCTGATTTGTTAACGTCGGACGCGTTCGTCTGTTTTGCGGGGAAAGCAGTCCACGGTCTGCTTGGCGGGCTGGCCGACCGGCTGGACGACGGCCCCGGCTTCGTGCCGGAGGGCTATGATTTTTCTAAGTGGTTTTATCCGGGAAACGAACGCTTTGACAGAAATCCTGCCGAAAACGCCGGATGGAAACTCGGCTATGCCGCCGTGGACCTTACGCCCTATGATTATTATAAGCACGACTATTATCTCGGCGGCTATCTCACCGCGGAAAACGGCTTTAACAATACGATTGAAAGCATCGTTGACAAAATGATGTGCCGGATGGTCGCGCTGGACGACGGCTCCGGCCGCGGCGCGCATATTTTTGCCACGGTGGACTGCATCGGCCTCGGGAACAGACATATCAAGAGCATCCGCAGAAAATTCGCGGATCTGCTGAAATACGACGGAACGGATGTTCCGGTCGCAAGCGTCAACGTGTTTTCCACCCACGCCCACAGCTGTGTGGATACGCAGGGGCTCTGGACCGCCACAGGGAAAAAGGTGCTGCACAACCTGAAAAAGAACCGTACCGGGAAAGGCACCTATCTCAGCGGGACCGACCCGGATTTCATGCGCGGTCTCACCGACAAAATTGCCGGAGGCATGCTCGCAGCCATAAAGGATCTGACGCCGGGAACGCTCACCTATGCCGAAAAGGACGTGGGCGCGGCGTATTTCAGCAACCGCAACCGCCCCTCCGCCACGGCGCTGGACACCAGGATCCGGCGGTTTATCTTTACCCCCGCCGACGCAGACAAACGGCCCACCGTGATCGCGAACTTCCCCGCGCATCCGGACGTGGCGGGGCTGCCCACCTCCGACGGACAGGGCTCCGGCAGAGAGCTCTGCGGCGAATACATCTATTATATGGACGAATTCATCCGCCGCGCCGGATGCAACTTCCTGTTCATCAACGGCGCGATCTGCGCAATCTATATGCGACGGGACGCCTCCAACGACGGCGTGCGTTTTTCCCACCGCTATGAGCAGAGCGTCCGCTACGGCAGGGAGCTGGCAAAAATGACGCTGTCGCTCTCAAAAAACGTAACGGAGATCGAGGCGGATCCGCTGCTTGCCGATCGTGAGCAAACGGAAAAAGACCGGGCGGAATCGGAGCAAAACGGCGGCGGATTTACGCTTTGGTATGAAAACTGGACGCCTGTGGAAGAAACGGCGCTGCCCCCCTGCCTGAACCTCCGGCTGGCGCAGATAAAGATCCCGGTCACCAATCCGCTAATCAAGCTGGTGGGAAAGCTGAATCTCGCCTCCTACGACGTGATCCGCGCAAAAGAGAGCTACGCCGTCTGCACCGAAATCGGTTATCTGGAATTGGGGAACCGTTTCCGCGCCGTTCTTGTCCCGGGCGAGTTCTGCCAGGATCTGTGGCTCGGCGGGGAATCCCTGACGGCGGAGGGATCGTATCTCCACCGGGACTTCCCTCTCCCGCCGCTGACGGAGACGTTCGGGAAGGATATCCACGTGTTAGGTCTGGCCAACGACGCCGTGGGGTATATCGTCCCGGATAACGACTATGTGCTGGGTGAATTCAAAAACCACTATCACGAGCTCATCAGTCTCGGGGACCGCACGGGTTCCACTGTAGTGGGGGGCCTGCAAAAGCTCAGAGCGGAAATCGAAGCGTAAGTTCGAAAAAATCAAACAGGACCGGCAAACCGTTCCGGCGTGCCGATCCTGTTCTTTTTTTGTTCTGTGATCAGATCGTGAAATGAATGATCTCCGATAAAACGTCATCTTCATACCAGAGCCAATAGCAATCTCCGTTTTTGAAGAAATGGACGGAGTAGGTGGGAAAATCCGTCCACCCGGCATAAAGAAAATCGTATTGACCGTCAGGCTCCGCATCCTGTACCGATTTCAGCGTTGTCGTACCGGTTTGCAGCGACGCGCCGAACGACGCGCCGTCGTTCTTTGAGAAAGTGATCTCCCGTCTCGACTCATAGACCCCGTCCGCGTTGAACGTCACAAGGAACAGGCCCTTCCCCGTTCTGATCACGGTATAAGCCTCATCCTCTGTCTTTTTATAATACCCGATATTGAGCGCGCTGCAGAATTCCGTCAGGCTTGCGGATTCCGCTTCCAGCCTGTCCACCTCTTTTTCCGGGACCCGCCCCTTGACCTGCGTATACAGCAGAACGTCCTGCCCTGCCAATTCCGGCGCCTGCGGTTGTTTCGCGCACGCGGAAAGCAGACACAGGATCAGCACGACCAGCGCAATTCCTTTCTTCAATATCTGCATCCCCCTTCTTTCCGTAAAGATCCGAAGAGGCGGTTCCCCGTATGCGCGGGAAGCCGCCCCTTTTGTTTCTGCAACCTGAGAATCAGAATCCTGCGGGATACTCCGGCAGCTTCAATGCTTTCGCGGTATCCAATCCCACCGCCATCCGCAGGATCACGCGCGCGTCGGCGGCGGAGATCACGTGTTTTGCGCCGGGTTCGTCCACATCCGCCCAGGCGATGGCGTCCGCCGGAAGATTCTCGAGTCCGACGGCCTGCCGCAGCGCAAGACGCGCGTCGCCCGCTGTGACTTCGCCGTCAAAATCCACGTCGCCCCAACTGTATTTGATGAAATCCGCATACACGGTCACGTTTTTATCCGTCCCCGCGGCGATTTTTTCATAGGGTTTGCCGTCGTAATTCGGGTTGTCGTACCACCCGAGGAATTTGCATAGCTTGTTCGTCGGCGTCAGCGGCTTCAGGATCACCTCGTCGTCAACAAGCCGCACGGCGGGGTTCTCATTCTTAAAGAAGCTCACATTTTCGGCCCCCCGCAGATCATAGGTGATTTTGTATTCGATCGGGGTCCATTTTGCGTAAAACGTTTTTTCGCCCACGTCTATGCCCTTGATTTCGGTCGCTTTGTTTTTGAACGCCGCGTCCGCGTACCAGCCGTTGAAGACGTATCCGGTGCGGGTGGGCTCCGCCAGCAGCACACCGTCGCCGTAGGTGTAGTTGTCGGGGTTGTTACTGTTCGACACCCCGGTAAGGCCCAATTCATAATGGATATCCCATCTGCCGCGGATGAATTTGGCATAGAGCGTAACGTCTTCGTCCGCATCCAGCTCCCAGCAGTCCTTTTCCTGATTGTAGCCCAGCTTTCCGTTCGACAGATCCTTGTTGAGATACCAGCCGTCAAAAATGAACCCGCGTTTTTCGGGCGCGTAGATCAAAACAGTGTTTGCGCCGTCCGGATTGATCTGATAAGTCGTCGGGTTTTTCGCGTTATTCATATAGTCCTTACCCGCGCCTGCATATGCGATGGATTTGGAGGGAAGCTGCCAGCGGGCATAGAGCGTGACGTCAGCCTTCATCCCGGCGTAAGAGAGGCTTGTTACCTTTTTGCCGCCGGAGGAGGAGTCGTACCAGCCGAGGAATTTCGCGCCGCTGTAGGTCACGTCGCTGATCGTAACCACGCCGTCGTCCGAATAAACGCGTGTCGCGTTGGGATTATAAACGTAATCCGTGATGCTCCCCATGTTGTAAGAAACGGTATGGAAGGGCAGCTCCGTCCACTTGGCGTAGTAGGTGCGGCTCGCCTTTTCTTTGGTGTCGAATTTTCTGATCTGTGTGCCCTTGGCGAAGTTTTCGGTGGTGAACCAGCCGTTGAAGGTAAAGTGCTTTTGCTCCGGCGTATAGTTTTTGCCCGTGAGGTACACGGTGAGATCCGTCGCTTCGTCGAACTGATATACCTGTGTGGTCCCATGGGGGAAGCCGCCGCCGTTCAATTCATAATTCACCTTGAATTTGCCTGTCAGGTTCAGCTCCACAGGTTTGGATACGCCGGACCGGATCCATACCTCGTCTTTATCATATATTTTATCGTAACCCGTCGCCTCGTCCCGTTCGGTGCGGCTGCTGTCGCTCCCGTAAAGCCGGACGCGCAGGTAAACGGGATCGCCCGGCTTGTAGCCAAGCGCCTCCATTTCGTCGCGGATCCAGTACGTATCGTCGCTGAATTCATAGAATACGTTGTTGAAGTCTTCGGTTTCGAGCACGTACCAATCGCCGTTCCCGATCCTGATCTCATACAGGAGATGGGGGGAATAGCCCTCGTTCGTGAATTTCAGCCGCACGTTGTAGGTGTCCAGCGCGTCGTATTTCGCCAGCGCCTGCTTCATGGCTGCGGGATAGGCAACCGACAGGCGGAACTCCGTAATCCGGATCGTCACGCCGTCGCGGTCAACGTTTTCTCTTTCATAAGACAGCACCTTGAGCGTGGGGGCGGCTTCGGTTTTCAGCGCCGTCATCGCGGGCGCCGCTTCCTGCTTTTCCACGGAGGCGGTTTTGTTGTTGTAGGTTTTCACCGGGCCCCAGTCGGACCACGCGGCGGTGCGGGTGCGCCCCACCCATTCGCCCTCTGCGTTTACGTAATCAAGAAAACTGTAAACGCGGTAACGGGCCTTTACGTAAATGGTGTTCTTATTGAAATCCACCATAAAGCCTTTCCCGCCGTTGGCGTCGTCTATTTTATAGGCGGCGCCGGTGAATTCGCCCTTGCCCTGTAAGAGCGTATTGTTGCGGATGGTGAGCGCTTCTTTGATGCTCATGCCGTCAACCGGACTGCAATACTGGGGGATCAGGTGGCCGCCGTGGCCGTCAAAAAGCGTGATTTTCTGGCTGATATCGTCCAGCGCGCAGCCTTCGTTCGGCAGATTGTAATATTCCCGGAAGCCGTCCTCATCGAAATCGAAGTCCTCGCGGATCCAATACGCGGGTTCCTCCTCCCCGATATCGGTATCGAAGTCGTTGACCCAGTGAACGCCGTCGAAGGAGTAGGCAAGCTGGACGCCCACCTCCAGATCGCCGTCTACGCCGCGCGCAAGATCGAGCCCGGCCGCATCGGCAAAGAGGCGGTCGTCGTCCCGGAAGGCCGCCTGATAGAGGTCGCCGAGCTTTGCGAAATCGTCCGTATGACCGATATACGCCTGCACTCTGGTGCCGTATTCGTTGCTGTCGGCCAGAATGCGCGTGACCGTTGGACCGTCCTTCAAACTGAACGCTTGTTTTTTTGCGTTCCATACCGGGTTCTCCGCTGCAAACACTGTAAAGGGGAGCGAAGAAAACAGCAAAAACGCAGTTAACAGAATACATAGCGCTTTTTTCATGGTTTTTTCTGACACGGAAAAGAAATGATTGCTTTTCACGCGCCGCTCCTTTCAGATGATTGCAAAAAAACTGCCGCGGGTCTTTCTAAAAAACAGCTTTCTTACAACTCAAATATACCATATGACAAAAAAGAAATCAATAGAATATTTTACACAAACGACACGATTTGTAAAAAAAACTGTTGCCAAATCGGGATTTGAAGTGCGGATTCGTCCTTACCGGGTAGCACGCCGGTCTCGCCTCCCGGCTCGGTCGGTGCTTCTGCCTTTGGCAGAGATCGCCCCCGGCGATCCGCACCCCTGCG
>CACZOP010000255.1 GCA_902782845.1 Oscillospiraceae bacterium
CCGGATCACACGGATCCCGGCCGCCGTGAACGCCCGCAGCAGGTCCGCGCACAGCTCCACGCTTTCTTCCGTTGAAGGCGGCAGATACGCGCCCTCGCGGTACAGCGCGGCGAGCGCGGTGTGCTCCAGCACCACGGTGGGATAGATCCGCACCGTATCGGGACGAAGCTTTATAAATTCCCGGGCGGTGTAACGGTCCGACGCGGGCGTGCTGCCGTACATGCCCGTCATCATCTGCAGCCCAGGCGACAAACCGGCGGCTCTGACCATCCGGACCGCGCGCGCGGTATCCGCCGCCGTGTGGCCCCGCTCGTTTTTTATCAGCACCCCGTCGTCCATGCTTTGGGCGCCCAGCTCCACGGCGGTCACGCCCCGGGATTTCAGATATGAAAGCAGCGCCTCGTTTACGGCGTCGGGCCGGGTGGAAACGCGGATCCCGCCGAAATCCTTTTTAAGAAAGGGGGCGGCCGCGTCCAGACACAGATCCATGGTCTCTTTGTCTACGGCGGTAAAGCTGCCGCCGAAAAACGCGATCTCGCTGTTCTCTTTTTCGTGGGGGCACGCCGCAGCCGTTTGGCAGGCGGACGCGATCGACGCCGCCGTGATGGGCGCCGACTGCCCCGAGATCGCCCGCTGGTCGCAGAAAATACAGGTGTGCGGGCAGCCCAGATGCGGCACGAACAGCGCCACGTTTACGTGCTTCATGCGTGGATCCCCATTAAGGCCAGCGCTTCCCGCGCCGCCGCCTGTTCGGCTTTTTTCTTGCTGTGGCCTTCGCCGGTGCCGATTTTATTGGAGTTGAGATACACTTCAACGGTGAAGGTTTTGTTGTGGTCGGGCCCGCGCTCCGCCGCCAGCAGGTAGGTGAGATGCTCGTCGGGGTTTTTCTGGATCACTTCCTGCAGCAGGGTCTTATAATCCGCGTCCATCACCGGCTTTTCGTCCGCCGAGGGCACGAAGCGCAGCACGAAGCGCTTTGCCTCCTCCAGCCCGCCGTCAAGATAGATGGCGGCGATCACCGATTCAAACGCGTCCGACAGGATGCTGGGGCGTTCGGCGCCGCCGGAATGGCGCTCGCCCTTCCCGAGCCTTAAATAGTCGCCCAGCCGGATCTGCCGGGCGAATTCCGCCAGCGTCCGTTCGCAAACGGCGTTGGCGCGGCGGCGGGTCAGCTCCCCCTCCGGCTGCCGGCTGAATTTACGGAAGAGGTATTCCGCCGTGATAAAGCCCAGCACCGAATCCCCGAGGAATTCCAGTCGCTCGTTGTCGCGGTGGTCGTTCTGCTCATTGCCGTAGGAAGAATGGGTCAGCGCCAGCGTCAGCAGGGACGGATCCCGGAAGCGGTAGCCGAGCAGTTCCTGCAGCGTTTGCAGGTCCGCGGGTTCTTCTGTTGTGTTTTCCGGTTTGTTGTTCATCATTTTTTTATCTTTTCGTTATGTTCCGCGGTTCGGTTCTTCCGACGCGCGGTTTTTACAGGCCGCGACGGTACGGTCGAGGTCCTCCAGCGCCCGCTTTGCCAGCGCTTCATACCGCTGCTGCTTGTTGCGGATCTTCTCCGGCAGCGGCGGCAGCAGGCCCATCGCCGCGCCCATGGGCTGGAAATCCTTTACGCTCTCGTCGGCGATATAGCGGGACAGGGCGCCGAGCATTGTGGTGCCGGGCAGCACAAACGGCGCTCTCCCCTCCAGGAAAGCTGCGGCGTTGATCCCCGCCAGAATACCGGAGGCGGCGCTCTCCATATAGCCTTCCACGCCGGTGATCTGCCCCGCAAAAAAGAGCGAGGGACGGCGGATCGACGAAAAGGCGGAAGTTAAAAGCCCCGGGGAGCGCAGAAAGGAGTTGCGGTGCATCACGCCGTAGCGGACGAATTCCGCGTGCTCCAGCGCCGGGATCAGCGAGAACACCCGTTTCTGTTCGCCGAATTTCAGGTTCGTTTGAAAGCCTACCAGATTATACAGCGTTCCGGCGGCGTTTTCTTTCCGGAGCTGCAGCACCGCCCACGGACGGCGGCCCGTGCGGGGGTCCACAAGCCCCACCGGCTTCATGGGGCCGAAGCGGATGGTGTCTCCGCCGCGCTTCGCCATCACTTCGATGGGCATGCAGCCCTCGTATACGCCTTTTTTTTCAAAATCGTGGAGCTGCGCCACCTCGGCGGACACCAGCGCCCCGTAAAAACGCTCGTATTCCTCTTTGTTCATGGGGCAGTTCACGTAGTCGTCCTCGCCGCCGCGTTCATAACGGGACTGGCAGAACGCCCGGGACATATCCACGCTTCCGGCGGTCACGATGGGGGCCGCCGCGTCGTAAAAGCTGAGGGATTCGCCGCAGGTCGCCGCGATATCGGCGCTCAGCGCTTCGCTTGCCAGAGGCCCCGCCGCGACGATCACCACGCCCTCTTTCGGGATCGAGGTCATTTCTTCCCGCACCACTTCGATCAGCGGGTCCGCCTCGATCACGGCGGTCACGGCGGCGGAAAACGCGTCCCGATCCACCGCCAGCGCGCCGCCGGCGGGCACCGCGGTTTGTTTCGCCGCGGCGACGCAGACTGAGCCGAGCCGTTCCATCTCCGCTTTTAAGAGCCCCGCGGCGGAACCCACCCGGGACGCCTTGAAGGAATTGGAGCAGACCAGCTCGCAGAGAGCGGGGCTTTTATGGGCCGGAGAGAATTTCTTCGGCTTCATTTCGTACAGGCGGACCGGTATCCCGCGCTTTGAAAGCTGCCTTGCCGCCTCCACGCCGGCGAAACCGCCGCCGATCACCGTTACCGTGTTATTCATCCGCGTCCGCTTGTCCGTCGTTTTTTCCGGCGGGCTTTTTCTTTTCTTTTTTGCCCACCTCGTAACCGCAGTTTTCATCGAGGCACTTGAGCACGCCGCCGCGGGAGCGGAACAGCGTTTTGCCGCATTTGGGGCAGAGCTGCGCCGTGGGGGTATCCCAGGTCATGAAGCCGCAGGTCGGATAGTTTGAGCAGCCGAAGAAGGTGTGGCCTTTTTTGCTCTTTTTGCTGATGACGCTGCTGCCGCAGAGAGGACATTTGCCCTCCGTCTGCTGCACGTAGGGTTTTGTGGATTTACATTCGGGATAATTGGGGCAGGCGAGGAATTTGCCGAAGCGCCCCACCTTTACCACCATCATCGCCCCGCACTTTTCGCAGGGCACGTCGGTTTTATCCTCCTCCAGCGTGATCTTCACGCCCTCCATGGAGGATTTCGCCTTCCGGAGCGTTTCTTCGAACTCGTCGTAGAAGCTGTGGAGCATTTTGACGTAATCGTAGCCGCCCGCCTCGATCTTATCGAGATCGCTCTCCATGCCGGCGGTGAATTTCGTATTCACGATCTTGGGGAATTTTTCCTTGAGCAGGTGGGTGATGGCGACGCCGAGCTCCGTGGGCGCCAACAGCTTTTTGCCCTCGCGCACCACGTAATCCCGGTCCATGATGGTGGACAGGATCGACGCATAGGTGGAAGGACGCCCCACGCCCGTTTCTTCCAGCGTTTTGATGAGGGACGCCTCGGAATACCGCATGGGCGGCTGGGTGAAGTGCTGCTCGTCCTTTAAATCGCGCAGACGCAGAGCGGCGCCGTTTTCCAGCTCCGGCAGCGAGGTGGTTTCTTCCTCTTCGTCGGCGTTGTTGTCGTAAAGCGCCGTATAGCCGTCGAACCGCACGGTGTAGCCGGAGGCGTTGAACAGGCAATACCGATCCGTTTCCTCCGGACGCGCGGCGCGGATCTCGGTTTTTACGGTATCCTGCAGGCAGTTCGCCATCAGGCTCGCCATGAACCGCCGCCAGATCAGATTATAGAGCTTATACTGCTCCGCTGTCAGAGAACCTTTGACCTGCTCGGGGGTCAGAGACGGAATGGCGGGGCGGATGGCCTCGTGACCGTCCTGCGCGCCCTCGCGGGTTTTAAAATACCGGGGCTTATCGGGCAGATATTTCTCGCCGTAATGCGCCGCGATATATTTGTTGCCCTCGGCGCGGGATTCCTCGGAGATGCGAAGCGAGTCGGTACGCATATAGGTGATGAGACCCACGGTGCCCACGCCCTCCACGTCGACGCCCTCATAAAGCTCCTGCGCGATCTTCATGGTGCGCTTGGCGATGAAGTTCAGGCGGCGGGAAGCCTCCTGCTGCAGCGTGGAGGTGATGAACGGGGGCGAGGGCTGCTTTTTCCGCACGCCCTTTTTCAGGGACGAGACCCGATACTCCGCGCCCTCCAGCCGGGATAAGATCTCCTTCGCTTCCGCTTCGTTTGTCAGCTTGATTTTTCCGGTTTCGTCGCCTACGAAGGCGGCGCGGAACTGCTTCTTTGAAGGCGGCGCGGTCAGGATCGCGTCCAGCGTCCAGTATTCCTCCGGCACGAAGCGCGCGATCTCCTCCTCCCGGTCGACGATCAGCCGCAGCGCCACGCTCTGCACGCGGCCGGCGGACAGCCCCCGGTGGATCTTCTGCGAAATAAACGGCGAAAGGCGGTAGCCCACCAGCCGGTCGAGGATCCGGCGGGCCTGCTGGGCGTTCACCAGATCCAGGTCGATCTTTTCGGGATGCGAGATCCCCGCCAGCACGCTTTTTTTGTTGATCTCGTTGAATTTTACCCGGTTCTCCTGTGAAAAATCCAGCCCCAGCAGCGTTGCCAGATGCCAGGAGATCGCCTCGCCCTCGCGATCCGGGTCGGTCGCGAGATAAACGCGGTCGCTTTTTGCGGCGAGGCTTTTCAGCTCGGAAAGCAGCTTTTCCTTTCCTTTGATCAGGGTATAGTCCGGCTGAAAATCATGCTTGACGTCCACGCTCAGCTTGGACGCGTACAGATCCCGGATGTGGCCCATGGAGGCCTTGACTTCGAAGCCGTCCCCTAGATACTTTTTGATGGTTTTCGCTTTGGCGGGCGACTCCACGATGACTAATGACTGCATAGATCTCTCCTAAACTTGTTTGATGATGTTTTATATAAAATTAATTAATACCATATTATAGGCCTGAAGATCCCGCTACGCCCGGGAAGCGAGATTTCCCGGGAACGTCCGGATAAGGCTTTTCAGCTCCAGCAGACTTACGGCGGTCATGAGCGCCGCGCCCGTAAAGCCGAGGCTGTCGGCGATCTCGTCCAGCAGCGCGGGCTCCTCGCCCAGCGCGTCGTATAATCTGCGGGCGTCCTCCGGCAGGCCCGAAAGCGCCGGCTGCGGCTTTTGCGGCTCCGCTTTTTTCGGCGCGGGGGGCTTCGCCGCTTTTGGGGTTGCCCGTTCTGCCGTTTTACCGGGCGCTTTCCCTTCGGAAGATCCGGCCGGCGGCGCTTTTTTGGAGGGCAGGGGACGCTTTGCCGCTTCTTCGGCGGCGGGCGGCGGCGCTTCGGTTCCGGAAGCAACAAGATGGAACAGGTCCCGGGGCGTTTGCTTTTCCCGCAGCGTCGGATCCGGCTGCGCCTTTTTCGCCCGTTCCGAAAGCTGACCGAACACGGCGGCGGCCTCGACGGGCAAGACCTCGTTGTGCCGCGCGAATTCCTCCAACGAGAGCGCCGCGGGACGCAGGCAGGGCGCCGGCGGCAGCGGCTGGGTGAGCGGCACGTCGGGATACAGCACGGTTTGCCCGTGAAAAACGTAGATGGCGTCGGCGATATCGCGCAGCTCGGAAGCGCCTTTCTGCAGCAGGCCGTCGCACCCCGGGGAAGCAAGCGCCTCCCTTGCGGGAACGAACAGCCGTTTCTGCTGTTTTTTGGCATAGCCGGCGGTGATCAGCGATCCGCCTTTGTTACCGGATTCCACCACCGTCACGCTGTAGGCAAGGCCGGCGATCAGGCGGTTGCGGCGCTGGAAGGAATAGGATTGCGGCGCCTGGAACGGCGGCGTTTCGGTGAGCAGCAGCCCGTACTTCCGGATCCTGCGGCGCAGGAAGACCTGATCGGGCAGATAATTGTAGCCGAAGCCGTTTCCGAGCACGCCCACAGTGGAGCCTCCCGCGGTGAGGGCGCCCTCATGCGCGGCGCTGTCGACCCCCACGGCGCAGCCGCTGACCGTTACCACACCGTTTTCGGAAAAGAATGCCGCGAGACGGTAGGCGTAATCCAACGCCCGGTCGCTCGCCCGCCGGGTCCCCACGATCGCGTTCATCGAAAGCCGCTTTCCGAGCTCCGTGTTCCCGCTGGCGTAGAGCACGATCGGGAAATCCGGCAGCCGCAGAAGCTGGAGGGGATAGCAGGGATGGTCGGGGGTGAGGATCTGCCAGTTGAATTCCCGGCAGACGGCCATGATCTCGCGCGCTCTGGAAACATTCGGACGGCTGAGACGGTCCGCCTGTTCGGCGTTCAGCTTTCCGACGGAAGCGAAATAGTCCGCGCCGCAGATACGCACCGCGGTGGGCGTTTCGTATTCCCGGATCAGGTCGCAGCCCGTTACCGTTCCGCCCAGAGCGAAATCATAGGTCAGCCAGTTCAGCAATGAATCGGTCAGAATCGTAATCACCAACCTTATCGAAAAAAAGAAAAATCGTAACTGAAAACAGAAACAAAAAAGGGTTCACGTTCTGTCTTTGGTAAACTCCCAAAGCAGCACGGCGGCGGCAGCGGCGGCATTCAGAGATTCCGCCTTCCCCGCCATGGGAATGATCACGCTCCCGCTGCAGGCGGCGAGGGTCGCCTCCGATACGCCGTTCCCCTCGTTGCCGATCACCACGGCTGCGCCGCCTGTTTTTTTCACGCGCCGCAGATCGAGGGCCTCCGCCGTCAGCGCGGCTGCAAAGACCTGAAGTCCCGCTTCCCGCAGCATCCGCGCCTGAACGGCGGCGGAAGGAACCGGGCATACGGGAAACCGGAGCGTGGCGCCCATGGACGCCCGCAGCGCCTTGGGCCCGTAGGGGTCGCAGCCGCCCGCGACAAACAGCCCCCCGGCGCCGAAGGCCTCGGCCGTGCGGGCGATGGCGCCCAGATTATCGGGATTCTGCACGTCGTCGGTGACAACGTAAAAACCGGCCGGATCGATCGTGAGGCGGCGTTCGGGTTTTCGGCAGACCGCGAAGATCCCCTGCGGGTGCGCGGTATCCGCCAGCCGCCCGGCGACGCTTTCGGCGATCTCAAAGCAGCAGCCGGCGTTTTTTTGCAGCAACGCCGTTTGCCGCGGGTATTTTTCCAACGCCTGCGCGGTGAAAAAACAGGTTTCGATCGCAACGCCGTGCGCGGCCGCGTCGGCGCAGAGCCTTGCGCCCTCCGCCAGAAACAGTCCGCTTTCTTTCCGCGCGGCCCCCTGGAGCAGCGCCGCCGCCGCTTTGACCCGGGGGTTTGTTCTTGAGGTTATCATTTCCATCCTGCCAGCGCCTCCGGCTACATCGTCCAGGCGAACAGACGCGTCAGCCGTTCAACGTCGGCCAGCGTCGCACAGATCATGAAAAAGACGGCGAACAGCATGGTGGGGGCGACAAAGAATTTGCTTTTTTTTGCGGCGGGATATTCCCCGGGCCGCAGCCGGGACCACGCCGGATTTTTGACGATATAGAAGATCAGGGCCACGACGCCGGCGCCGATCAGGCTGTAGAGCACCACGTTGGAAACCACGAGCCCCACGCTTTCGCCCGCGCGGTCGTTGATGATCGAAACGCAGACCGCGAAGAAATTATTCAGGAAGTGCACCAGGATGCTCACCCAGAGGGAACCGCTCACCAGAGCGACATAGCCCAGCGCCACGCCCGCGATGATCGCAAAAGGCACCTGCGTCATGTTGCCGTGCATCAGCCCGAACAGGATCGCGGAGGTCCACACGGCGAACCAGTCGCCGAATCGGCGCAGCGGCTGCATCACCACGCCCCGGAACGCGAATTCCTCGATCATGGCGGGCAGCAGAGCGCCCTGCACGATATAAAGGACGAGCCCCAGCGCCGACGCAGGGATCTCCTCCCCCTCCAGCGCCTGATGATAGGAAAAAAATCCCCAGCCCATATTGTCGGCAAAGGCGGCGAACCAGTTGGTGACCAGATCGCCCACAAAGCACAGGCCGAGCCCCACGACGATCAGCAGCGCCGCCGTTTTTCCGCGGTTTGCGCCGCCAAGCGGAACCGGCGCGGACAGGGGCTTCTGCCGGCACAGGACCAGATAGACGACCAGAAACGGGAGCCCGACGCAAAGGAGCGTGTAGCAGGCGTTGAGCAGGATCTCGCCTTCGGGACCGCTCTGATAGAAGTCCCGCACCGCCGACACGTTCCGTATCGTGAGAATAAACAGGTTACGCATCAGGAGGTAGCCCAGCAGCGCCATGCCCTCGATCAGCCCCAGGCGGAACAGATGCCGGCCGTGCCGGGCGCGCTCGACTGCGGCGCCGTTTACGAAAGCCCCGTAGCCAGTGGGATTCCCGGTATTCTGCGGCTGATAACCGCCCTGTTGCCATCCGTATTCCGGCGGCTGATCATAGTTCTGTTGCCGATAATAGTTTTGTTGTTGATAGGGGTTCTGCTGCTGATAGGGATTTTGCTGCTGATAGGGATTTTGCTGCTGATAATAATTCTGCTGCTGATAGGGATTCTGCTGCTGATAGGGATTCTGCTGCTGATAATAATTCTGTTGCTGATAATTATTTTGTTGCTGATCAGGATCCTGTTGCCGATAATAATTCCGGGGCTGCCGGTCGTTTTGCGGCAGACCGTCGGACGGATCCGTCTGATGATTCATGCTGTCGGGATCTTCCTGCC
>CACZOP010000256.1 GCA_902782845.1 Oscillospiraceae bacterium
CACCGTGATCTCGGTGCTGATGTCGCCGCCGCGGATGATGGAAGCGCATTTTTTGTTTTTCACGCGGATAACGGTTTTGCTTTTCAAGCCGTCGCCCAGCAGCTCCTCAAAATGAAGCGAATAGTCTTCCGCGTTTCCCCGCAGTACCCCGCGGGTGGTAAACTCAAGGGTTTCGTCGCCCGAACCGGTGTCGTCGACGTCTTTTATGGTGATCCAGCGTTCGTTTTTCATCAAGCGTTACCTTCGGATAATTGATAAGAAAAAAAGCCGTAGGATAAATGATCCGTCGGCTTCATTCTTCTTCCGTTCTGCGCCGGTTGAGCATCAGACAGCTCTTGTAACCTTACCGGAACGCAGGCAGCGTGTGCAGGCATACACTCTGCACGGGGTGCCGTTGACCACAGCCTTCACCCTTTTAACATTGGGCTTCCACGTTCTGTTGGAACGTCTGTGGGAGTGGGACACCTTGATGCCGAACTTCACGTCTTTACCGCAATAATCACATTTTGCCATTGAAGCGCACCTCCTTACCTTATAGGGATCGCTTTTTATTTCAAGCTCTTATCCTAAACAAAATCAGCAAACAGTATGATAACAGATTCTGTTAGCAAATGCAAGCGTTTTTTTGATTATTTTAAACTTTTTTTCCGTTTTTTTGAGATAAAACAAACCTGATTTATCCTTTTATTCCAGATAATGGATAAAAAGGCCGCTCAAAGGCTTCGGCTCGAACCATGTGGATTTGGGCGGCATGATCTTTCCCGCGTCCGCAACCTCCATAAGTTCCTCCAAAGACGTGGGGAACATGGAGAACGCCACGGTCATATCCTCCCGGCAGCGGCGTTCTAACTCTGGCAGCCCGCGGATGCCGCCCACGAACTCGATCCGGCTGTCGGTGCGGGGATCCAGGATCCCGAAAACCGGCGCGTTCACCAGCGTTTGCAGGAGGCTGACGTCAAGGCTTGCCACGGGGTCGCTTTCGTCCGCGCGTCCGTCCTTCAGCGTCAGCCGGTACCACTGCCGCCGCAGCAGCATACCGAATTCGTGCCGTTTCTTCGGACGCACCGATTCCGCTTCGGGGCGGATCTCAAAGTTTTCCGCCAGCTTTTGCAGGAGCTCGTCGTCCGATAAGCCGTTGGTATCCTTCAGCAGCCGGTTGTAGTCGAGGATCTGCAGCTCCTCTGCGCGGAAATACACCGCCAGGAAGAAATTGAATTCCTCGTCGCCATTGTAGCCCGGATTTGCTTCTCTGCGCATCTGTGCCACCCGCACGGCCGAGGCGGCGCGGTGGTGGCCGTCGGCGATATACAGATATTCCACAGCTTTGAATCCCTCGGTCACGGCCGCGATATCGGCGGGATCCTCCATGATCCATACCTCGTGGCGGACGTGCCCCTCCGAAACAAAGTCGTATACGGGCCGGGTGAGGGTGATGCGGTCCAACACGGCGTCGATGGCAGGGTTGTGGCGGTAAGCAAGGAAGATCGGACCGGTGTTGGCGTTGCAGGCGTCCACATGGCGGATCCGGTCTTGTTCTTTCTCGGCGCGGGTGAGCTCATGGCGTTTGATGGTCCCGTTTAAGTATTCGTCCACGCTGGCGCAGCCCATGATCCCCGTCTGGGAGGTCCATTCGGTGCTCAGGCGGTAAACGTAGAGCTTTGGTTCGGTTTCCCGCAGACAGATCCCGTCGCTCTCCAGCTTTTTCAGATTCTTCGCGGCGGTCTCATACACGATATCGGCATACAGGTCGGTATCCTCCGGCAGATCCACCTCCGCCTTGTCCACGTGCAGAAAGGAATAGGGATTGCCCCGCACTTTCTGCCGCGCCTCGGCGGAATTCATCACGTCGTAGGGGAGCGCCGCCACCTGGGCGGCATAGGCGGGCTTTGGGCGAACCGCCGAAAAAGGTTTGATGGTTGACATTTGTTGGGAATCTCCTTATGTATAGTTGATGCTGAACGATACGAAATCGGACGGCGCCGGCAAACGGACGCGTTTCCCGTCAGTCTTCTCTGGCGGCGAAAAGATAGAGCCTGTCGCTGCCGGGCAGCACCCGTACGCCGCTCACGCCTTCGGTGCACAAAAAGTAGTTGCTTTCCTCCCACACGGGCAGCACCGTATGGCGGGCGATCAGGGTGGCTTCCGCAGTGGCATAGGCGGAGGTCATATCTTCCTCGTCCGCCTGCAGCAGCGCCTCCTTCGCCTTGTCGAAGGCATTGCTTTCCATGGGCAGAACGCTGTTTTTGCCGCCGGCGGTAAAAACGGAAAACCAGAGGTAGGGGCTGGCGGAATAAGCGGTGACCGGCGCGAAGATCATTTCGTAGTCGCCCGTTTTGAGCCGGTTTTGCAGCTCTTCGGCGGGAATCGAAACGATCCCTACGTTCATGCCAACGCCCAGTGTTTTCTGCCAGTCCTGCAGCTGTTTTCGCAGCGCATATTCATAGGCTTCCTCGCAGAGCAGGGTAAACTTTACCGTATCCGCCCCGATCTCATCCAGACCCTTTTTCAGCTCCGTTGCCGCCGTCGCGGCGTTCAGCGTCAGGCGGTAGGCGGTGGCGCCGTTCCACACGCCGGAGGGCGCCAGCCGCACGGCGGGCTGTTTCCCGCATTCGGCGCAGAGGGTCGCGATATCCGCCGCGGCAAAAAAGGCGGCGCGCAGGTGGTCGTTTGAAAGGGTTTCGTTCTTCGGGTTCACAAGAATGCAGCGCAGAATATCATGCAGCGGCAAAAGCGTACAATCTTTGCCGGGCTGCAGCGCGTCCACCTGCAGAGCGGTGAGATAAGAGCCGTCGTAATCTCCCACGTGCAGTGAAGAAAAGAGCGTTTTTTCCTCCGCCTGCCGGTAGAACCAGATAATGTCCGCGTCTGAAACGTGGCTGCCGCGGTAATCGGGGTTCTTTGCCACCCGATAGGAATTCTCGTCGAAACGGGAAAGATAAAAAGGACCGTTCATCAGGGAGTATTTTATCAGCAGGCCGTATCTGCCGCCGGTGGCTTCAAAAAAGGTCCGGTTACAGGGCATGCAAAGAGGTTCCGAAAGCACCCGGAGAAAATCCGCCTGCGGATGCGCGAGCGTCACGCGCAGCGTCGTGTCGTCCGGCGCTTCGGCGCCCAGCGTTTCGGGCGCGGCCTCCCCGTTCATGATCGCTTCGGCGTTCTCGACGTTCGAGAGCAGCCCGGCGTCCGGTCCCGCCGTCGCGGGATCCACCGCCCGCTGCAGCGCGAAAACAAAATCGGAGGCGGTTACGGCAGGCGCGAAACCCGCGGGCAGCTTGCCCTCCAGCTCCTCCGCGGCGTTGGTGGTGAGGTGCCATTTTTCTCCCGCCCGAAGATGGAACGTGTAAACACGGCCGTCTTCGCTGATTTCCCAGCTTTTGGCCATGCCGGGTTCCGCGGTCCCGTCCTCGGCGGTATACACGAGTCCCTCAAAGCAGTTGCGTACGATGATGCGGGCGGTCACGTCCCGCGCTACCTGCGGGTCAAAGCTGCCCGCCGTGTTCGGTACGGCAAACGAGAGCACCTTGACTTCATCTTTTGAACATGCCGCCGACGCCGTGAACAAAAGGAGCAGCGCCAGCAGCAGCGCAATTTTTCTTTTCAGGGTCATTCACCTCCGGGATCCGCGGATCTTACGAAAAAAACGGGGCGCGTGCATCACAGGATCGCCCTAAAGCTTTTATGGTTTTATGAAAGGATAGTTTCTGGTATCCCAATCAAAAGGATTAATTTAATGTCTGTATAAGTTATCGTCCGGAACACGGTCGTCCGGCACGTTGCCGGGCAAAGCCGCGTTCTTGCGTTAAACCATATTATAACATGTCCCCGCGTCGTTTTCCACTGTTTGCAGCAACTTTTTCGGGTTTTTACTCTATTTTTTATTTTGAAGACGCAAAAACGCTTCAAAATACCGTTCGCCCAGCAGATAGAGCGAAGCTCTGGAAAAATGGATCGAATCCCTGAAGCTCAGCGTTTCGTAACCAAGCTGCTGGAAGTTCGAGGGCAGCCCCTCCGTCTCCACGAATTCACCATACGGGTAGTTTTTGCAAACGTCGCGCATAGCGTCCACCACAGGCTTGCAGACGGCGGGGTTTTCCTCTTTCCACTGCTGCACGAAATCCCCGGCAATAAAGGGCAGCGCGGGGGCGTCAAAGCGCGCTGTCACCGCCTG
>CACZOP010000257.1 GCA_902782845.1 Oscillospiraceae bacterium
CGCCGATTCCTTCGGCCATGAGGATTTCATGATCGAAGTCGCCAAAGAGCATCCCGACGTGCAGTTCTGCCATGCCACCGGCACCAAGGCCCATACCGAGGGACTTGACAACTATCACAACGCTTTCGCCTCCATCTATGAGGGCCGCTACCTGGCCGGTATCGCCGCCGGTATGAAGCTCAACCAGCTGATCGACGAAGGCAAGATCACCGCCGAAGAAGCCAAGATCGGTTACGTTGGCGCTTACACCTATGCGGAAGTGGTTTCCGGTTATACCTCCTTCTTCCTTGGCGCCCGCTCCATCTGCCCCACCGCCACCATGGACGTGACCTTCACCGGTTCCTGGTATGATGAGACCGCCGAGAAGGAAGCCGCTACCAAGCTGATCGACGGCGGCTGCAAGCTGATTTCCCAGCACGCCGACTCCATGGGCGCTCCCACCGCTTGCGACAACGCCGGCCTCCCCGACGTATCCTACAACGGCTCCACCAAGGACGCCTGCCCCAACACCTTCATCGTTTCTTCCAGAATCGACTGGACGCCCTATTTCAAGTATGCCATTCAGAACACCATCAACGGTGAAGCCATCGACACCGACTGGACCGGCACTCTTGCCACCGGCAGCGTTGTGCTGACCGAGGTCAACGAGCAGGCTGCCGCCGAAGGCACCCAGGCCAAGATCGACGAAGTGAAAGCGCAGCTTGAGAGCGGCGAAATCCACGTGTTCGATACCGCCAGCTTTACTGTGGAAGGCAAAACGCTCGACAGCTATCAGGCTGACGTTGATACCGACGAAGCCTTCACGCCCGACACCGAAGTGATCGCCGACGGTTACTTCCATGAGAGCGAGTTCCGTTCCGCTCCCTGCTTCGACCTGCAGATCGACGGCATCACGCTTCTGGATACCAACTTTGGTTAATTCTTAATCCGCAATGTCCACGGGGGTGGGGAAACCTGCCCCCGCGGTTCTTTTTAATCGGCAGAATGCAATGGGAGCAGATTGAATGCGGTCGCATCGTATTCTGCTGCTTAAAAGGATAAACTTTTTTTTGAGGTGAAACGTATGACCATTCCCGCTATCCGTCTGAAGGGGATCACCAAGACCTTCGGACAACTGGTCGCAAACAAAAACGTGGATCTGGAGGTGCAAAGGGGCGAGATCCTTGCCATCCTCGGAGAGAACGGCAGCGGCAAAACCACGCTGATGAACATGATCGCCGGGATCTATTACCCGGACGAGGGGCAGATCTTTATTGACGGCGAGGAGGTGTTGATCCGCTCGCCGAAGGACGCGTTCAAGTATAAGATCGGTATGATCCACCAGCATTTCAAGCTGGTCGATCTGTTTTCCGCCACCGAGAATATCATCCTCGGCATCGACGACGGAAAAAAATACAACCTGAAGGAAGCCACCGCCCGGGTGCGGGAGATCACCGACCGCTACGGCTTTGTTATGGATCCCAACAAAAAGATCTACGACATGAGCGTTTCCGAAAAGCAGACGGTGGAGATCATCAAGGTGCTCTACCGCGGGGCGGACATCCTGATTCTGGACGAGCCCACCGCCGTGCTCACGCCGCAGGAGACCGAAAAGCTCTTCGACGTGCTGCGTAAAATGCGCGACGACGGGAAATCCATTATCATCATCACCCATAAACTCCATGAGGTGCTGGCGCTGACCGACCGGGTTTCGGTGCTTCGCAAGGGCGAGTATGTGGGAACGGTGAACACCGCCGAAACCGACGAAAACGAGCTCACGGAAATGATGGTGGGCAAAAAGATATCTCTGAACATCGACCGGCCGGAACCGAAAAACACCAAAAACCGCCTGGTGATCAACGATATCACCACCACCGACATCATGGGACACCGTACGCTGGATCACGTGAGCTTTATCGCCCGCAGCGGCGAGATCCTCGGCATTGCCGGTATCGCGGGCAGCGGGCAGCGGGAACTGCTGGAAGCCATCGCCGGATTGCAGCCGCTGGATTCCGGCGAGATTGTTTATTACGATCCCAAGGTGGATATCCCCGTGGACGTGAAAAAAAGCAGCATGGAGGAACTCCAACAGCTGCTGGCAGAGGATAACCTGATCCTGCGGGACCCCGAAACCAGAGTACGTAAAGATCTCAGAGGTAAATCCAAAGAAGAACTGGAAGCCCTGCAGGCGGCGGGCGGCGCATTCGTAAAGCATCCCCCCGTGAACCTGCGGTCAAAGACCCCTACCGAGATCCGGGAAATGGGCGTGCGGCTGTCGTTCGTACCGGAGGACCGTTTGGGCATGGGGCTTGTGGGTAACATGGATATCACCGACAACATGATGCTCCGCAGTTATAAAAAGGGCAACGGCGTGTTTGTGGACCGCAAACAGCCCAAGGATCTGGCGCTGCAGATCATTGAGGAGCTGGAAGTGGTCACTCCCGGCGCCTCCACGCCCGTTCGCCGGCTTTCGGGCGGCAACGTGCAGAAGGTGCTGGTGGGCAGGGAGATCGCCGCGAATCCCAAGGTTCTGATGGCAGCCTACCCGGTGCGCGGGCTGGATATCAACTCTTCATATATGATCTACAATCTGCTGACGAAGCAGAAGGAGAGCGGCGTCGCCGTGATTTTTGTGGGCGAGGATCTGGACGTGCTCGTGGAGCTCTGCGACAGGATCCTGGTGCTCAATTCCGGCAGGATCACCGGGATTTTAGACGGGCGGACCGCAAAGAAAGAGGAGATCGGGCTTTTGATGACGAAAACCGATTTCGGAAAGGAGACCGCGGAAAATGGCTGATACGGAAAAGAATGTTCCCGTAAACACGGACGAACAGAACGCGAAGATAACGGCCGCGGCAGAAATGAAACAGAAAAAGACCCACGAACCGCTGTTCCATATCGTAAAGCGGACGGAGATCGAGTGGTATAAAGCATGGATCGTCCGCGCCGTCGCTATCGTGGCCGCGCTGATCGTGTGCGCCGTGGTGACTATGCTGCTGACGCACAAGGATCCCATTAAGGTTTACGCCACCATGCTCGACGGCTCTTTCGGGACGCCCCGCCGGATCTGGATCCTTTTGCAGTCGCTTTCCATGCTGCTTTGCGTGTCGCTGGCGGTAACGCCCGCGTTCAAAATGAAATTCTGGAACATCGGCGCCGAAGGACAGGTGCTTGTGGGCGGCCTTGCCACCGCGGCCTGCATGATCCTTTTCGGCGGGAAACTGCCCAACGCCCTTTTGATTTTCGTAATGCTGGCGGCAAGCCTGCTTGCCGGGGCGATCTGGGGCCTGATCCCTGCGGTGTTCAAGGCAAAGTGGAACACCAATGAAACGCTCTTCACCCTGATGCTCAACTACGTGGGCATTCAGCTCGTCTCTTACTTCAGTATGTATTGGGAAGCCCAGAAGGGCAGCGGCCAGATCGGCATCATCAACCAGAAGGATCGCTTCGGCTGGCTGCCGAATATCGTGATCGGCGGGCAGAAATACGAATATCTGCTGAACATTCTGGTGGTCGCCGCGCTTACGGTCTTCATGTATATCTATCTGAAATACAGCAAACACGGCTATGAGATCGCCGTGGTGGGCGAAAGCCAGAACACCGCCCGCTATATCGGCATCAACGTGAAAAAGGTGATCATCCGCACCATGCTGCTCTCGGGCGCCATGTGCGGAATCGCGGGGTTCCTGCTGGTGGCCGGCACCAACCACACCATCAACACCACCACCTCCGACGGCAGAGGCTTCACCGCCATCATGGTGTCGTGGCTCGCCAAATTCAATCCGCTCTATATGGTGCTCACGTCGTTCCTGCTTGTGTTTTTGCAGCGGGGCGCAAACGAAATATCATCCGTATACGGGCTTGATAAATCCTTTTCCGATATCCTTACCGGTATCATCCTGTTCTTTATCATCGGTTGTGAGTTCTTTATCAACTATCAGCTGAAATTCCGCAGCGCGCATAAGGAGGAAAACTGAGATGCTGTCTTCGATCCTTTCGTTTATCGTTTCCTTTGTCCCGCGCGCGGTGATGCAGGGCATCCCCATTCTCTACGGCTCCACCGGCGAGATCCTCACCGAAAAATCCGGCCACCTGAACCTCGGTATTCCCGGCATTATGTACGTGGGCGGGATCTCCGGCGTTATCGGTTCTTTCCTGTATGAGAACAAATTTGCGGATAAGAGCCAGATGAACCCGCTGCTGGCGGTGCTCATCCCGCTTTGCGCCACGCTGGTCGGTTCTCTTTTGATGGGGCTTGTCTACTGCTTCCTGACGGTTTCTCTGCGGGCCAACCAGAACGTGACCGGTCTTGCCATCACCACCTTCGGCGTGGGCTTCGGCAACTTCTTCGGCGCCATGCTCGTAAAACTTACCAAGAGCGAAGTGCCCAGCGTCGCCCTTTCCGCCACCAGTAATCTGTTCCGCACCAGCCTGCCGTTTGCGAATAAGCTGGGCGGTTTCGGCAAGGTCTTTTTGTCCTACGGTTTTATGACCTATCTTGCCATCATCATCGCCGTGATCTGCGCGTATTTCCTGCGGAAGACCCGCAGGGGCCTCTATTTGCGGGCTGTGGGCGAAAACCCCGCCACGGCGGACGCCGCGGGCATCAACGTGAACCGTTATAAATACACCGCAACCTGTGTGGGCAGTATGATCGCGGGGCTCGGCGGCCTGTTCTACGTGATGGACTACGCGAACGGCGTGTGGTCCAATGAAGGCTTCGGCGACCGCGGGTGGCTGGCTATCGCGCTGGTGATCTTCGCCGTATGGCGTCCCGACCTCGGTATTCCGGGTTCCATCGTGTTCGGCGGCCTCTATATTGCCTATCTGTTTATCAACGGC
>CACZOP010000258.1 GCA_902782845.1 Oscillospiraceae bacterium
CGGCGTCTTCGTAGTTGTAGCCTTCCCAGGTCATGAAGCCGATGAGGGCGTTCTTGCCAAGGGAGATCTCGCCTTCGCTGGTGGCGGGGCCGTCGGCGATCACGTCGCCGGCTTCCACATGCTCTCCCACTTCGACGATGGGACGCTGGTTGATACATGTGCCCTGGTTGGACCGCATGAACTTGAGCAGCTCATAGGTGTCCACGCCGCCTTCGTCGCAGGCGATCTCCACCCGCTGAGCGCTCACCTTGGTGACGGTGCCGCTGTTTTTGCACAGCACGCACACGCCGGAGTCGCAGGCGGATTTATACTCCATGCCGGTGCCGACGAAGGGCGCTTCGGTTTTGAGCAGCGGAACTGCCTGCCGCTGCATGTTCGCGCCCATCAGAGCGCGGTTCGCGTCGTCGTTCTCGAGGAAGGGGATCATCGCCGTAGCGACCGAAACCACCATTCTGGGCGACACGTCCATATAATCCGCGTATTTGGGCTCGATCTCGAGGAACTCGTCGCGGTAGCGGACGATCACGCGGTTATTCATAAAGTAGCCGTTTTCATCCAGCGGCTCGTTGGCCTGGGCCACCCGGTACTCGTCCTCGGTGTCGGCCGTCATGTATTCCACCTCATCCAGCACCCGGCCGGTCTCTTTATCCACCCGGCGGAAGGGCGCTTCGATGAAGCCGTATTTATTGATGCGGGCAAAGGTGGCCAGGTAGGAGATCAGGCCGATGTTGGGACCTTCGGGGGATTCGATGGGGCACATGCGGCCGTAGTGGGTATAGTGCACGTCGCGGACCTCGAATCCGGCGCGGTCACGGGACAGACCGCCGGGGCCCAGCGCGGACAGACGGCGCTTGTTGGTAAGCTCCGCCAGCGGGTTCGTCTGGTCCATAAACTGCGACAGCGGGGAGGAGCCGAAGAATTCACGGATCACCGCGATCACAGGGCGCACGTTGATGAGCTGCTGGGGGGTGATCTTGTCGGTTTCCTGCGTGTGGATGGACATCCGCTCGCGGATCACGCGCTCCATACGGGTGAAGCCGATGCGGAACTGATTCTGCAGCAGCTCGCCCACGCTGCGGACGCGGCGATTGCCCAGATGGTCGATATCGTCGAGACTGCCCACGCCGTGCGCGGCGCAGTTAAGATAGCTGATGGTGGCAAAAATATCGTCGATGGTGATATGCCGGGGAATAAGCTCGGTCACGCGCTCCTCCAGCATATCGGCAAGCGCATCGTGATCGTCGCCGCAGGCTTCGAGGATCTCAGTGAGAACTTTGAAGCTCACCTTCTCGTTGATCCCCAGATCCTCCAGCTCTTCCTCGGTAAAGCCGGGCAGGTAACCGAGCGCGTCTACCATGCCGTTGGAGATGACCTTCACCTCGGCGCCCTCCACCTGCAGATAGGCGACGGATACGCCCGCCTGCTCGATGGCAAGCGCCAGCGCCTTGTCTACCTTTTCGCCGGCCTCCGCCAGCACTTCGCCGGTGAGCTCGTTCACCACGGGCTGTGCGAGCACGTGGCCGCGCAGACGGTCGGAAATGCCGAGCTTTTTATTATACTTATATCTTCCCACGCGGGAAAGGTCGTAGCGGCGGTCGTCGAAGAACAGGCCGTTTAAGTGGGACTGCGCGGTCTCCAGCGTCGGGGGCTCGCCGGGGCGCAGCTTTTTGTAAACCTCCAGCAGCGCTTCCGCTGTATTCTGGGAGGGATCCTTCTCAAGCGTAGCGATGATGCGCTCGTCGTTACCGAAGAAATCAAGGATCTCGGCGTTGGAGCTCAGGCCCAGAGCGCGGATGAAGGTGGTGATCGGTAGCTTCCTGTTTTTGTCGATACGGACGAAAAAAACGTTGGTAGGATCGGTTTCGTATTCCAGCCATGCGCCGCGGTTGGGGATGACTGTGGTGGCATAGAGCTTTTTGCCCAGCTTATCGCGGGTCATATCGTAATACACGCCCGGCGAACGCACAAGCTGCGAGATAATCACGCGCTCGGCGCCGTTGATGATAAAGGTGCCGCTCTCGGTCATCAGCGGGAAGTCGCCCATATAGATCTCATTGATCTTGATCTCGCCGGTCTCCTTGTTCAGCAGACGGGCGGTCACCCGCAGCGTGGCGCTGTAGGTGGCGTCGCGTTCCTTGCACTCTTTGACAGAGTACTTGGGCGTGGAGTCAATGCGATAGTCCACGAAATCCAGCACCAGATTCCCGGTGTAGTCGCTGATCTCGTTGACGTCTCTGAGGACCTCTCTCAGTCCGGTATCCAAAAACCACTGATAGGAGTTTTTCTGGACTTCAATGAGGTTGGGCATCTGCATCACTTCATTGATCTTGGAAAAACTCCGTCTGGTTTTTTTACCGACTTTTACAGGTTTCGTTTTCACCATAGAAACACTTCACTCCGATCTTTTTAACCAAATTTTCCCCTTGACAAATATGGTTGTTTTGCATATAATGAATAACGGTAAAAATCCATAGGGATATTCGTATCCATTATAATTCAGTATAGTATTATACAAAACCATTTTTTGTTTGTCAAGCATTATTTTTGATATTTTTCAGCTTTTGTAACGCAACCGTAAAAAAAGGCAGATCACACGGACCTGCCTTTTCTTTTTTTGTCTTTCCGGGCGCCGTACGCAAACGGACCGGTTTATTTTGCCGGGGCGCTGACCGCGGCGGACATGCCGCCGACCACCGTGCCGTTGTCGTTCTTGATCACCGATACTGTTTTATAATAGTATGTCGTTCCGGCAGCGAGCCCCGTATCGACATACTGCGTGGGATTCGCCTCCGTTGAGAAAACGGTGCCTTTATAAGCGTAGGTTTTCGTCGCGCCGTTGTAGCGGTAGACGTTATACTGCGTCGCGCCGGGGACGGCATTCCACGTAATTCTGATCGCGCCGGAGCCGGAGGCGGCCGCAGTCATGTTGGATGGCGCCGCCGGTGCGGCGATCGCTTTTGCGCTGGCGGAGGCGGAAAGAGCGCTTACCACCGTGCCGTTGTCGTTCTTGATCACCGAGAGCACCTTATAATAATAATCCGTGCCGGGATTCAGACCGGTATCGGCATACGCCGTCGGATTCGCGTCCGTCGCAAATACGGTGCCTTTGTAAACG
>CACZOP010000259.1 GCA_902782845.1 Oscillospiraceae bacterium
AAGCGGCTTCGCCGCATCGCGGCAAGCGCTTTCGTATACGCCATTGCCGTGCCCGAAGGGCAAATCGGCAGGCGTAAAAATCTTTTTGTTTAACAGGAACAAGGCGCTTCCCTCTGTCCGGCGGAGAAGTTTCCTGTTAAAAAAAAAGACCCCCGAACAGAGAAGTTCGGGGATCACGGCGCTTATCGGCAGCAATGCGGCAGGCGTTTTTTCTGTCCGCGGGATCAGATCAGCCCGTCGGGGAAGACCTTATAGAAAACGCGGAAGACTTTGAACATGGCCTGCACGAAGGTATCGAGGACCTTGATCATGGCGTAATAGGCTTTGGACTTGCCGCCCTCCACGCCCGGGATCGCGGAGCCCTTCGCAAGGGCGAGATCGTACATGTTGATCAGCTGATAGTCGTAATTTTCGGGGTCGTTCTCATGCAGCGTAATGAGGCCGCAGCCGCGGGAAACGTCCACGGAATAGGAGTTGCAGCCGCAGGAGGGGACGTTGACGACGTCCACGCCATCGATCGTCACCTGATAGGAATTGTTGTGGTCGTGGCCGTGGAACTCGGCGATCACGTCGCCCACCTCTTTCCACGCGGCAAGCTGGCCGTCGTAGATATCGGGCGGGCAGGGAACCTCCAGCCAGTAGCCGTTCAGGCGGGTGAACACGGGCAGGATGCTGTAGATCTTGCCGTTTCTTTCCTGGGTGAGCTTGCCCATGGCGGCGGGCATTTCCACGTAGAGCTTGTCGTAGATCTCGGGGATCACGATGTGCTGGAAATCCATGGCGGGCACGGGCTTGCCGCCGTTTTCAGCCGCCAGCGCCGCCGCGGTCTCTTTATACCACGCCAGCTGATCCTCGTGCACGATATCGTAGTAGCTTACGTCCCTGTCTTCATAATACATGCCGGAATCGATCATCCAGAGGTTGAACGCGACCTTCGAGCCGTCGGAAGCATAGATGGGATGGTTGCAGTTGCCGCAGCCCGAAAGGGAGGGAACGGCGTCGTAGGTGAGGCAGTTGCCGAGGGACTGATAGATGGCAAGCAGCTCCTCCTTGCTGACGTTGTGCTCTTCGTCGTGGTTGCCGAAAACAATGGAATAGGGAAGGCCGCGATCCACCACGGGCTTCGTGACCGCCTCGATCGCCTTCTGCTGGTTTTCGTAACCGTCCGCCACGGTGTTGTCGCCCAGATAGATCACGAGATCGGGTTTGTATTGATCCAGCGCCTCGCACATAATGGCGGTGGTGGTCTCTTCCAGATCCTCGTCGTCCTGCGGGTCGGCAAAAAGCATGATCTTAAAGGTGCCGTCCTCCCGGAAGCGCAAAGCGGTATCGCCGGTATCGGCGGCAAAGACCGGGCAAACGGAAAACAGCATAACGGCGGCAAGCAGAACCGCGAGCAGCTTGGTTGCAGGTTTCATATTTTTCCTTCTTTCTTCATATTCTGCATCTTTAGAATACATCATTTTTTACGGAAGGTCAAGAGGATTTCAAAAAAAGATAGCAGCCGCTAACCGTTTATTATGCGGACGATCCCTTCGCGGCGTGGTCCGGAACATCCGGGGAGCGCGCATAAATACGGAAAAAATACAAATTAATTCACATTTTCTCTTGATAATTGTCCGCAAATGGTTTACGATTAAACCATATAAAAAAACCCGCGCAAGCGGCGCTCAAGGAGATGCGTATGAACGGTATTTATTCTGCAAAATGGATCAAATCCAAACACAACAACCGATTAGCCGCCACCGATTTTATCCGGGATTTCACCCCGGCAAAGCCGCCCGTCTCTGCGGAGCTGACGCTCACCGCCCACGGCACCTTCGTGGCCGCGCTCAACGGCGCGCGGGTGGGAGAGGATATCCTCGCCCCCGGCTGGACGGTTTACCGCAAACGTCTGCAGTATATGACCTACGACGTGACCGACCTGCTGAAAGACGGCGAAAACCGCCTGCTGGTGAGCGTGGGCCGCGGCTGGTTCTTCCACTGCATGCGGGTAAACGGGGCAAAAGACCTCAGAGCGGACGAGGCCGCGCTCATCTGCGTGCTGACCCTGCGCTATGAAGACGGCAGCGAGGAAAAGATCTGCTCGGACGGCAGCTTTTTCACCCGCCGCAGCAACATCGTTTACAACGATATGTATAACGGCGAAACGCTGAACCTGACCGCCCGCGCCGGCGTTCTGCGCCCGGCAGTGGAGATCGGCTACACAAAGCAGACCCTGATCCCCGCCGAAGGCGAGCCCGTGCGGGAGCAGGAGCGGTTCGCGGGGCAGAAGCTGATCGTGACCCCCAAGGGGGAAAAGGTGATCGATTTCGGGCAGGAGATCACGGGCTACGTGGAATTTTCCGCCCGGGCGCCCCGGGGCGCGGAGATCGTTCTGCAGCACTTTGAGGTGCTGGACCGCGACGGCAACGTCTACACGAAAAACCTGCGCACCGCCAAGGCGCAGTATAAGGTGATCGCGGGCAGCAAGCCCTTTACCGCCAAACCGCAGCACACCTTCTACGGTTTCCGCTATATTGAGGTCACGGGGCTCGAAACCGTGGATCCCGCCGATTTTACCGCAATTACGGTCCATTCCGACATGAAGCGCACCGGCTACTTCTCCTGCGCAAACGACCTGTTGAACCAATTCGTGCACAACGTGCTCTGGGGGCAGAAGGGCAACTTCCTCGACGTGCCCACCGACTGCCCGCAGCGCAACGAGCGGCTGGGCTGGACAGGCGACGCGGAATGCTTTTCGCGCACCGCCGCCATCAACTACGACGTGCGGAAGTTCTTTGACAAATGGTATCGGGATCTTTCCGCCGACCAGCACGACGACGGCTCGATCCCCTTTGTGATCCCGGCCACCTGGGATCTGATCGGCCACGGCAGCGGTTCCCCGGCGTGGGACGATGCCGCCACCGTGATCCCGTGGGAGCTCTACGTTGCTTACGGCGACAGGGAACGGCTGGCCCGATGCTGGCCGACGATGAAAAAATACGTGGACGGCATGATCGCCCGCTGCGAAGACAAAAACGCGCCCGAAAACAAGCGCTTTGCCCGCCCCTGGACCACCGGCGGCTTCGGCGACTGGCTGAGCCTGGAGGATCTGAGCCGGGAGCACGGCGTGGGCGAGACCGACCGGGGCATGATCGCCACCGCCTACCTTGCCTACGGCCTGCAGGTGATGATCAAATCCGGCAATCTGCTGGGACACGATACCTCGTGGTATGAATACGTGCTGGAAAAGGTCCGGGCGTATTTTATCGATGCATACATGGAAAACGGCCGCATGAAGCAGGATCTGCAGACCGCCATGGTGCTGGCGCTGGTGTTCAACCTGACGGACGACCCCGCCGAAACCGGGAAACAGCTTGCCGAAAACGTGCGCAGGATGGGGCGGCTCACCACGGGCTTTATCGGCTCCACGCACCTGCTGGACGCCCTCACGCTGGCGGGCGAGGATACCCTTGCGGTGGATCTGCTGCTCAAAAAGGACTATCCCTCGTGGCTTTATGCCGTGACCATGGGCGCCACCACCGTGTGGGAACGCTGGAACGGCATCTATCCCGACGGCAGATTCGCCGACCCCGGCATGAACTCCTTTAACCACTACGCCTACGGCAGCGTGTTCTCGTGGATGTTCCGCCGCCTTGCGGGCATCGCGCCGGTGGAAGCGGCTCCCGGCTACGCCGCCATCCGTTTCGCCCCCGCGCCGGACGCGCGCATCCCGTGGGTGAAGGCCTCCATCGAAACCGACCGCGGCACGGCGGCCTCCGACTACGAAAAAACCGAAACGGGCTGGCGCTTCCGCTTTACCGTCCCCGCGGGGAGCACCGCGACGGCGGAGCTTTTCGGCAAAACCTACCCCCTGCACGTGGGCGAGAATGAAATTGAAGTAAACGGGTAATACTGACCATGACCTTAAAAGAACTGACGATCGGGATGCCGGCGGCTGTGACCGCCGTTGGCGGGACCGGCGCGCTGCGCCAGCACTTTCTCGATATGGGCATCATTCCGGGCGTGACGCTTTCCATTGTGAAATACGCACCGATGGGCGACCCGATGGAGATCCGCCTCCACGGCTACGAGCTGACGCTCCGGCTGGAGGACGCCGCGAAAATAGAAGTGGAGCCCGCCGACGCTCCCGCACTGCAAAAAACGGAAAAAACAGCCGACAGGATCGCGGAGCATCCGGGCCTTGGCGAAGGCGGCAGATTCCACCCCAAGGGCAGCGGCGACCCGCTCCCGGAGGATGAAACGCTGACCTTTGCGCTGGTGGGGAACCAGAACAGCGGCAAAACCACCCTGTTCAACCAGCTCACCGGCGCCCGCCAGCACGTGGGGAATTTCCCGGGGGTGACGGTGGACCGCAAGGACGGCGCCATCATCGGCTACCCGAACACCCTGGTGACCGACCTGCCCGGGATCTATTCCATGTCCCCCTATTCCAGCGAAGAGCTGGTGTCGCGGGATTTCGTGCTGAACGAAAAACCCAGGGCGATCATCAACATCGTGGACGCCACCAACATCGAGCGCAACCTGTATCTGACCATGCAGCTGCTCGAAATGGACGTTCCCATGGTGGTGGCGCTGAATATGATGGACGAAGTGACGGGGAACGGCGGTTCGGTGGACGTGAACACCATGGAAGCCATGCTCGGCGTGCCCGTGGTGCCCGTTTCCGCCGCAAAAAACCAGGGAATCCACGAGCTGATCGAACACGCCGTGCACGTTGCCAAGTATCAGGAAAAGCCCTTAAAGCAGGATTTTTGCGACCAGAGCGACCATGGCGGCGCGGTGCACCGCTGCCTGCACGCCGTGATCCACCTGATCGAGGACCATGCCGCCGCCGCGGGGCTGCCCGTGCGGTTTTCCGCCGACAAGGTGATCGAGGGCGACGAACGGATATTAAACCAGCTGGCGCTGGATTCAAACGAGCAGGAGCTGCTGGAGCACATCACCCTGCAGATGGAGGCGGAGCGCAGGCTGGACCGGAGCGCCGCCATGGCGGATATGCGCTTTTCGTTCATTATGAAGGTCTGCGGCGCCTGCGTGACCCGGCCCGGCGAAACCCGGGAGCACGCCCGCAGCCAGCGGATCGACCGCTTTTTCACCGGCAAATACACCGCCATCCCGGTGTTCATCGGCGTGATGGGGCTGGTGTTCTTTCTGACATTCAACGTGATCGGCGCGTTTTTGCAGGATCTGCTGGCTTTGGGCGTCGAAAAACTCACGACGCTTGCCGACGGCGCCCTGACCGCGGCCGGGGTAAGCGAGATCCTGCACGGCCTGATCGTCAACGGGATCTTTGAGGGCGTGGGGAGCGTTCTCAGCTTCCTGCCCATCATCGTGACCATGTTCTTCTTCCTTTCGCTGCTGGAAGACAGCGGCTACATTGCCCGGGTGGCGTTTGTGATGGACAAGCTCCTGCGGCGCATCGGCCTTTCGGGACGCAGCATCGTGCCCATGCTCATCGGCTTCGGCTGCACGGTGCCGGCCGTGATGTCCTCCCGCACGCTGCCAAGCGAAAGGGACCGCAAAATGACCATCCTGCTCACGCCCTTTATGAGCTGCACCGCGAAGCTGCCCATCTACGCCTTTTTCGTGGACGCGTTTTTCGGGAAATACAAGGCGCTGATCATGATCGGCCTGTATCTGCTGGGGATCCTGATCGGCATTCTCGTGGCGCTGCTTTACAAAAAGACCATGTTCAGAGGGGAATCCGTTCCCTTTGTGATGGAGCTGCCCAATTACCGTCTGCCGAGCCCGAGGAACGTGGCGCAGCTGTTATGGGAAAAGGCAAAGGACTTTTTGCAGCGGGCGTTTACGGTGATTCTCATCGCTTCCGTCGTTGTGTGGTTTTTACAGAGCTTCGACTTCCGCTTCCACTTTGTTTCGGATTCCCACAGCAGCATCCTCGCCGCCGTGGCGGGGATCCTGGCGCCGGTATTCAAGCCGCTGGGGCTGGGAGACTGGCGGATCGTGACTTCGCTGATCAGCGGCGTGATGGCCAAAGAAAGCGTGGTTTCGGTGCTGGAGGTACTCTTCGGGGCCGAGGGGGGCGTTGCCGCCGTGATGTCCGCGCTTTCCGCCGCTTCCCTGCTGGTGTTCAGCCTGCTGTATACGCCCTGCATTGCCGCCGTCGCTTCCATCCGCCGGGAGCTGGGGGACAAATGGGCGCTGTACGTGGTGCTCTGGCAGTGCGCCGTTGCGTGGGTCGCCGCGTTCGGTGTGCGTATGCTCGGCCTGCTGGTCGGGCTGCAATAACGGGAAAAAGGAGGCGAAGCGCCGCATGAATCCCGCGGATATCGTGATCATCCTCCTGCTGGCGGCGGCGCTCGTTTTCGCCCTGCGGCAGATCATAAAGAAAAAAGGCGGCTGCAGCTGCGGCTGCGGGAGCTGCAGCGGAAATTGCGGCGCCTGCCAAAGCGCCTGCAAAAAACGAAAAAATACAGACCCGCCCTGCGGCGGAAACGGCGCCGGCAGAGGCCGCCGCAAACAATGAAGCATTATGTCACAGGAGGTATCTTCTTATGCGTTCCGTTATCGCGTTCATCAGATCCGTCATCAACAAAATCCTCTTTTTCCTGCGTATCCGCGGGGTGGGTCCCGTGATCGTGGACGACCCGGATGCGCCGGCGGACCCCGGCGAAGCGGTCTGACCCCGCGGCGGCCCCGACAGCAAAAAGCGGAGAAGCTGCCACCGAACAAAACGCTTATAAATCAGTCCGCTTGAAAAAATTCAACCGAAAGGCGTAGAAGATATGAAAAAAACAATATCGGTATTTCTTTGTTTTCTTCTGGCGCTTCTCTGCGTCGCGCCCGCAGCGGCGGACACAGCCGGGACCGC
>CACZOP010000260.1 GCA_902782845.1 Oscillospiraceae bacterium
AGGAGACAGTATGAAAATCATCATTGCAGGCTGCGGCAAGATCGGCGTCGCCATCACAAAAAGCATGTTAAAAGAGGGGCACGACGTTACCGTGATCGACAGCGACCGTGACCGCGTGAACGAAATGAGCAACATCTTTGAGGTCATGGGCGTTTCCGGCAACGCCGCGGATTCCGACGTGCTGGCGGAGGCCGACGTGCCCGGGACCGACCTGTTCATCGCCGTTACCGCTTCGGACGAGCTGAACATGCTCAGCTGCCTGTTCGCAAGGCGTCTGGGCGCCCGCCACACCATCGCCCGGGTGCGCAAAACCGACTACAACGACCGCAGCCTTGATTTTATCAAGCAGCAGCTGGAGCTGTCGATGACCATCAATCCCGAGCAGCTGGCGGCCAAGGAGCTGTTCAATCTTCTGCGGCTCCCCTCCGCCGTGCGGGTGGAAACCTTTTCCAACCGCAATTTCGAGATGGTGGTTTTGCCGCTGAAAGCCGATACCCCGCTCAACGGCATGCGGCTTTCGGAAATGCGCGCCCGCTACAAGGGGCGTTACCTCATCTGCACGGTGCAGCGCGGCGACGCGATTTTTATCCCCGACGGCAACTTTGAGCTCCAAAGCGGCGACCAGATCGGTCTCGCCGCCGCCCCCGCCGAGATCCAGAAAATATTAAAGCAGCTGAATCTCACCAGAAAACAGGCGCGCAGCCTGATGATCCTCGGCGGCAGCCGCACCGCCTATTATCTGGCAAGACGGCTTTCGTTCGCGGGCAACTACGTGAAGATCATCGAGCAGGACCGCACGCGGGCGGAGGAGATCGCGGAGCTTCTCCCCTCCTGCGCCGTTATCAGCGCCGACGGCGCGGAACAGGAGCTCCTGCTGGAGGAGGGCATCCGCTCGGTGGACGCTTTTATCGCGCTCACCGGCATGGACGAAGAGAACATCCTGCTCGCGGCGTTCGCCTCTTCCGTCAACGTGAAAAAAGTGATCGCCAAGGTCAACCGCACCGAGCTCGCCGGGCTGGCGAAATCGCTGGGGCTCGACACCATCGTCGATCCGAAGCAGTCGGTGGCGGACCGGGTCACGCAATATGCCCGGGCGCTGAGCAATTCCCGCGGCAGTAAGATCGAAACGCTTTATAACATTGCCGACGGCAAGGCGGAGGTGCTGGAATTCGCGGCGGCGCGGGAGTTCCCGGGGACCGGCGTGCCGCTGAAGAATCTGGACCTTAAACGGAACCTTCTGGTGGCGGGCATCGTACGCAACCGCAGGACCATGATTCCCACCGGCGACGACGCCATCCAGCCGGCGGACAAGGTGATCGTGGTCACGGCAGGCCGGCAGCTCAACGATCTTTCGGATATTCTTAAGTAAAGGAAACAATCGGGCATCATGAACAGAAGAATGATCCTTTTTATGCCGCTGCGGATCCTGACCGCGGAAGCGCTCCTGCTGCTTCTGCCCGCCGGCATATCCTTCATATACAGGGAACCCTGCGCCTGGGTGTTTTTGCTCTGCGCTGCGGGCGGGCTCGCCGTCAGCGTGCCGCTTTCTTTTCTGGTAAGACCCCGCGACAAGGTGATCTACGCCAAAGAGGGTTTTGTGATCGTGGCGCTTTCGTGGGTGCTGCTTTCGGCCTTCGGTGCGCTCCCCTTCCGGATCAGCGGCGAGATCCCCCACTACGTTGACGCGCTGTTTGAAACCGTGAGCGGCTTTACCACCACCGGCGCTTCCATCCTGCGGGACGTAACGCTGCTCAGCCGGGGAATGCTCTTCTGGCGCAGCTTCACCCACTGGCTGGGCGGCATGGGCATCCTTGTGTTTTTAATGACGCTCACCAACATGTCGGACCGGCCCATCCACATTATGCGGGCGGAAATGCCCGGGCCTATCGTCGGCAAGCTGGTCCCCCGCGCGAAAGAAACGGCAAAGATCCTCTATCTTATCTATCTCGCCATGACGGTGCTGGAGATCGTGCTGCTCACCCTCGGCAAAATGCCGTTGTTTGAAGCGGTCATCCATTCCATGGGCACCGCGGGCACCGGCGGCTTCGGCTTGAAACCGGACAGTCTCAGCAGCTACAACAGCTTCCTGCAATGGGTGGTCACGGTGTTCATGTTCCTTTTCGGCGTGAACTTCAACCTTTATTATCTGCTGCTGATCCGGCGCTGGAGAGACGTGGCGAAAAGCAACGAGCTCTGGACCTATGCCGGGATCGGCGTCGCCGCCGTTGTGATCATAACGCCCAACATCATGGGCATGTGCAAAAACTTCCCCACCGCGCTGCGGCTGGCGGCTTTTCAGGTGTCGTCCATTATGACCACCACCGGCTTCTCCACAACCGACTTCAACCTCTGGCCGCAGTTTTCAAAAACCGTTCTGCTGCTGCTGATGTTCATCGGCGCCTGCGCGGGTTCCACCGCGGGCGGGCTCAAGGTCTCGCGGGTGATCATCCTGTTCAAGGTCATCCGGCGGGAGCTGCAGAAGCTCCTGCACCCCCGCGCCGTGCGGGTGATCCGCATGGAGGGCAAAAAGGTGGAGGACGCCGTGATCAGCAACACCTGCAGCTATCTGGCCGTATACGTGGTTTGTCTTCTCACCTGTTTTCTGATCGTCAGCATGGACAGGGTGGATATGGAAACCGCTTTTTCGGCAACGGCCGCCTGCTTCAACAACATCGGTCCCGCCTTCGGCCTGGCAGGGCCCATGGCAAGCTATGCGGACTTCGATATCCTTTCAAAGCTCACGCTCACCGCCTCCATGCTGCTGGGCAGGCTTGAGATCTTCCCGCTGCTCCTTGCCCTCGCCCCCACCACCTGGATCCGGAAATAAATCATCAAGAAAACGGAGGAAATTTCGCCATGCGCTTCGCGGTATTATCCGACACGCACTACATTTCTAAATCCTCACTTTACGGGGAAGGAAGCCCCCGGGACCTGCTGCGGCACGATATCAACGTTTCGGTGTTTGAAGCGCTGCAAAAACGCACGGATATCGACACGGTGCTGATCACCGGCGATCTGACCGACGCGGGCGATATGGACAGCCACGTGGAATTCGTTCAGCTTCTGAAACAGCTGAAAGCAACCGGAAAAAACGTCTACGTTTTAACGGCGACCCACGATTTCCATTTCAGCCATGCGTGGGTAACGATGCGCGACTGGCCGGTAAAGTATAAGCAGAAGCCGTGGGAGCGGCCCTGGTGCGATCTGGAGCACACCGACTACAAGGCGCTGGTCACGGAGGAATACGCCCATCTGCCGGCGGAAGCCTGCGTGCCGCAGGTAAAGCGCGTGGCGTTCCCGGACGATCTGTGGGAGCTCTACCGCGATTTCGGCAGGGATCAGGCGTTTTCGGTGTGCGAGTCCGCTTATTCCTACGCCGTGAAGCTGGAGGAGAAGCTCTGGTGCCTGATGCTCAACAACAATTTCCGCGACGTGGACGCAAACTTTGATTTCTCTCCCACCTATTCCCCTGCCTGCTTCCGCTGGATCGAGGAGATCGTCCGGCAGGCGAAGGAGGAGGGCGCATTTGTGTTCGCCTGCACGCACCACCCGCTGGTGCCGCCGGTGCCCGCCTATAAAATCGGCGGCACGCCCCGCAACATGCGCAACCCCACCGTCTGCCACACGCTGGCGGACATCGGCATAACGCTTGTGTTCAGCGGACACACGCACTTCGCGAACGTGGCCTTCGGCAGCTCCGACCGGGGGAACGTTATCTGCGACGTAACAACGCCGTCCATCTGCTATCTGCCGGCCGCCTACCGGCTGGCTGAGCTCGACGCGCCCGGACGCCGGCTGAAGCTCACAAGCGTTGCCGTTGAAAAAACGCCGGATCTCCACGTGGAGGAACCGACGATGAAAGAGCATTTCAGAAAAGAATTCATTGCCGACCAGGAAAAAACGGCGGAAAAGCTCCCCCACGGCCTTGGGAAAATCGCCCTCGCCGCCGAGGTCCGGCATTTCTATCCGCTGTGCAAAAAGGCCTCGGGGCTCACGCCCGCCGAATATGCGCGTATCAAAAACAAACGGATCTTCGGGCTGGTGATGGACGCCGCGGTCAACATGCAGACCGGCGACGGCAGCTATACCCCCGACACGCCGGAATACAAGTTCCTGATGGGGCTTTGCGCCGTGCTCGACAGCGTGATCGAAACACAGCCGTTCTATCCGGTGGAGAAGAAGCTGCAGGGCTATACCATCTCGGAGATCGTGGAGCCCATGCTCTATAAAAAAGGGATCCCGGACAACGACGCGGAATTTATATTTGACCGTCTGCCGGACGAAGGACCCGCCGCCGGAACCTTCCGCAGCAACGCCGGGGACGTGCTGATGCTGGCGCTCAGCGCCGCGGCCGCCCTCATCTCCCCCCTGTCGCCCGCGGTGACCGCTTTGGCGCTGCCAACCCTCACCCTGCTGAAAAAGAAAAGGATCCGCCGCCGGCCCTGCCGGCCGGAGCGGTACTGACCGCGCCGCCGGGGCAAAAGACAGATCCCTATGATCAACGTATCTTCCGCCGTGTTATTCCGACACGGCGTTTTCTTTTTCCGCTTCCGTGTTTTCAGCAAAACGTTTTCCCCGCAGGAACAGCACGGGGATCAGCGCCAGCGCGGCGACGGCCGCTGCGGCCAGAAAGATCTCCGGCACCGGGGAAGCCACGCTCTCGCCGTAGTCGTTCACATAGGTGCCGAGGGCGTGGAGCGACGCGAACCGCTCGATCACGGCGGACCCCACGGCGGGGCCGATCACCATGGGCAGCAGCACGTTAAAGAGCATCCGGACGCCCTGAAACGCGCCCACACGGTCCGGCGGCGTGGCGTCGCGCACGGCGGCGCTCATCACAACGCCGAAGGCCATGGCGCCGAGGCCGTATACCGCAAAGCCGGCGGCGAAAGAAAAGATGTTTTTCATCGGGAACGCGAGAGCGAGCCCCGCAGCCTGCAAAATCACCGCGGGCAGCAAAAAGACGCCCCGTCCCACCCGGTCGGTCAGGCGGCCGAAGAAAAGCACCGCAAGCACGAACACCACGACGCCGACGGCGGCAGCCGCCGTGAGCAGCGGCTTTTCGGTGAGCACGCCGACGGCGGAATTGAAATCGAAACCCAGATAATGCTGGAGGTAGATGAAGATAAAGGGCACCACCACCTGCATGGCGATGTTGGCAAGGCTCTGCGCCGAAAACAGCAAATAGAGCCGACGGTTTTCGCGGATCACCGACGGCCTGAGCCCATACACCAGCTCCGACAGATAGCTGCCGTCGGACGGGGCGGTCCTGGGCGCGTCCTTCAGCGTGAACAGACCCACGATCCCGGCAAGGATCACCACCGCGCCGAGGATGAAAAAGCAGACGGAATACCCGAGCGCCGAAGCCCCCGCGCCGAAGCCCACGGTCACAAGGAGCGTAGCTGCCACCGGAAGGATGGCGTTCACGCTTTCCACCGCGCCCCGGTTCCCGGCGTCGGTCACGTCGGTGATCCAGGCGTTGAAGGCGGCGTCGTTGCAGGTGGAACCCATAAAGGTCATCACGCAGTCCATCACGATCACGGCGCTCACGGTGATCGCCAGCACCGCGGCGGGCGCGGCCGCCGGGAAGAGCTTCGCCGTGTTCTCGCGGGAGATAAAGCCGAAAACCGTTACCGTGATCCCCCAAAGGATATAGCCGGCGCAGACAAACGGCTTCCGCCGCCCCCGCCGGTCGCTGAACGCGCCCATGATAAAGGTGGTGAGCACCGCCGTGGCGGCGCTGGCGGCCACCATCAGGTTGATGTCGCGGGTGGTGCCGCCGATCTTATTGAACAGAAAGGTGTTGAAATACACGTTTTCCACGTTCCAGGCCAGCTGCCCCATAAAACCGAAAAGAAGAATATTGAACCAGATGCGCTTTGATACCGAGGTCCGCTCCATTGTAAGATCCTCCCGTTTGTGTTCAGGAGTATCATAGCAGATTTCCAAAAAAAACGCAATCATTTTTTCATGCCGGAACGTCCCTGTCAGATCCGGCACAGGAATTTTTCTCTTGCAATACGGCGGCGTATCGGCTACAATGAAGAAAACAAACAAAAAAAGGAAGATACGGGCGGCGCGGCGGATCAGGTGTTTCTGCGCCGATCTTCACAACGGTTATCTGCGGGAATACATGAAAAAAAACGCGCTTTCCTCCCCTCTCGGCCGCGCGAAAAAGGCGGTAAAGCAGATCATCGGCCAATAACGGCCTCCGGGCGCAGGCTTTTTCACCGGTAAACGCGCCCGGTCTCCGCATTCATATCAGGAGGTCAACATGGATTCTGTTATCGTAAAACAGGGAGCCGCTCCCCGGCCCATCCGCCCCTTGAACGGCGTGAACGGCGGCCCGGTGACCCACAACTTCCGCCGCGACGCCCGGCGGCTTTTTGCCGAGGCAAAGATCCCCTACTGCCGTCTGCACGATATCGAGGGGACGCTGGGCGGCGGGAAATTCGTGGACGTACGCAATATTTTTCCCATCTGGGACCTGGACGAAAACGATCCGGGATCCTATGATTTCACCTTTACCGACGAATATCTGCGGCAGATCGCCGAGAGCGGCGCCGAGGCGTTTTACCGGCTCGGCGAAACCAT
>CACZOP010000261.1 GCA_902782845.1 Oscillospiraceae bacterium
CCACCCGTTCCCATCCCGAACACGGTAGTTAAGCTCAGCTGAGCC
The DNA here is from genome assembly GCA_902782845.1 of Oscillospiraceae bacterium. Taxonomy (GTDB): domain Bacteria; phylum Bacillota; class Clostridia; order Oscillospirales; family Acutalibacteraceae; genus RUG806. The sequence continues at coordinate 46 of CACZOP010000261.1, forward strand.
GAAAATACTTGGAGGGCAGCCTCCCGGAAAGATAGGTCGTCGCCGGCACTCCGAACGCACTTCAACGTGCGTTCTTTTTTTTGTTTTTCGCACATGATGGAGCCATCGGCATACATTGTACCGAGAATCTTTGTTTGGAGGTACGTTATATGTCGGAGTTAAAAAGAGGCGACCGCGGCGCCCTGGTGGAAATGCTGCAGCTGGGACTGCTGCGGTCCGGGTATTTGTCGGGAACGGCGGACGGAATCTTCGGCCCGAAAACCGAGGCTGCGCTGCGGCGTTTTCAGCGGAATTTCGGCTTGGAGGTCACCGGCGCGCTGAATGCGGACACGTGGGAGACTTTACGGCGCTTTGTGCGCGGTTATTTCCGCAAGAAGGTTTGCAGGGGCGACACCTTCTGGTCGCTGGCGGCGCAATACGGCTGCACGCCCGCCGAAATCGCGGCGGCAAACCCGGGCGTTGACCCGGACCGCCTGCAGATCGGGGAAAGTCTCACGGTGCCTTTCGGTTATCCCGTGATCCCGGACGACGTTGCTTATTCTTCGCAGCTTTGCGCTGAATTGGTTGACGGCCTGCGGGCGCGGTATCCGATGCTGGAAACCGAAACGGCGGGCAAAAGCGCGCTTGGCAGGGAGCTGACAGTACTGCGGCTGGGCAGCGGAAAAAAGCAGCTCTTTGCGGCGGCGTCGTTTCACGCCAACGAGTGGATCAACACGCCGGTACTCTTCACCTTCGCGGAGGATTGCCTGCGGGCGCTGGTGAATGGGAAAAAACTGTGCGGCACTGATATCGGAGCGTTGCTGTCGGAAGTCACTTTGCATCTGCTGCCCATGGTGAATCCCGACGGCGTGGATCTGGTCACGGGCGCGCTTCAGAGCGGCGCGGCGTTCGACGCGGCAAAAGAGATCGCGGCGCGATATCCCGCCGTGCCTTTCCCTGCGGGCTGGAAAGCGAATATCAGGGGCGTGGATCTGAACCTGCAATTTCCCGCGGGCTGGGAACAGGCAAAGAAAATCAAATACGCGCAGGGCTACGTTTCTCCCGCGCCGCGCGATTACGTGGGCCCGGCGCCGCTCTCCGCGCCGGAGTCAAAGGCAGTGGCGGACTACACCTGCGGGAATCGTTTCCGTTTTGTGCTGGCGTATCATACGCAGGGCAGCGTGATCTACTGGACCTACGGAGACGACGCGCCGCCGCAGAACAGCGAGCAAATCGGGCGGGCGCTGAGCGACGCCAGCGGTTATCCGCTGACCTCCACACCTCCGGAAGCTGCTTACGCGGGATATAAGGACTGGTTCATTCGGGAATTTGACCGTCCCGGCTACACGGTGGAAACCGGCAGCGGGAAAAATCCGTTGCCGCTGTCGCAGTTCGCCTCCATTTATGCCGCCAACCGCCCGCTGTTGCTGGCGGCCCTGAAAGAAGCCGCAGTATCTGATTGATCGTGGGAGAAAGGCCCGGGGGCTGATACGGAATACGGGATCTCCGGACAGATGGTTTCCGGGGATCTCTTTTTTTAACAGAGCGTTGATCCACGGTTTTTCTGTCTGACGCTCTTTTTAAGATTTCATTCGGATTTGCCGCTTCCGCTTGTATTTTTCCGTAAAAACCTGTATACTGGGTATCATACAAGGAGGCGGACGGTTATGAAAGCGTTTTTTCAAAAACATCTCGGCAGCGGAATGGCAAAAACCGTGAAGCTCATTTTCTTATGTGTGTTCGGTTTCCTCTTTCTCTGGTTTTTCCTGCCCATTCCGGTCTACGGCGTGCTGAACATCGGTAATGCCACGGGAATGCTCGGCTTCGGGCTTTGCTGTGCGCTCACATTGTTCCTGAATCCCTTCATCGCTTTTCTGCGCCGGATTTGGAAACCGGTTTTCGGCAAACTGCTGTTGATCGCGGCTGCCGCCGTCGTTCTGTCCGTGCTCGTAACGGCGGGTGTGCTGGGCTGCAGGATGCTGGCGGCCGTACATCGCGTGCCCGCGGGGGACGAGACCGTGGTGGTGCTGGGCTGCCAGGTGAGGGGAACCGGCCCCAGCCTGTCGCTGTCCCGCAGGATCGCCGCCGCAAAAACCTATCTGGAATCACACCCGGACGCAAAGTGCGTGCTCTCCGGCGGGCAGGGGAGCGACGAGGATTTAAGCGAGGCGCAGTGCATGTTCAACGAGCTCACAAACGCCGGGATCGACGCGCGTCGGCTCTATATGGAAGACCGCTCCACCTCCACCAGAGAAAACCTTGCCTATTCCATAACCGTCATCGAAGAAAAAGGCCTTTCAAAAAAGATCGCGTTGGTGACCGACGGCTATCACCAGTGCCGCGCTGCGCTGATCGCGCGCGATTATACCGAAAGCGTAGCGGCGGTTCCCGCGAAAACGCCGATCATATTGTTGCCCACCTATACGGTGCGGGAGCTATACGGCGTATTATATGAAACGCTGCGCGGCGCAGGGAAAAGCGAATCGACCTGAACCGTTTCGGCGTTGCCGGGGGCTGCGCGCAGAATTCCTTCGGCTCCCTATGCGCCGTTGCGTCAGGTGATGGATGGATAGGCTTGACAGCCTGTGCTATAATGGTAAAAACGGCAATAACGGAGGCGGATACCATGAAAAAATGCTTTACGGTCGGGCTCAGCCTGCTGCTGATCCTGCTGCTCATCACCGCGCTTTTCTCCGCGTGCGGGAAGAAGGCGCGGGAAACGGCGGTTCAGCTCACAACGGAGGAAGAAGAGGACGACGAAACCACCACCGAGGATATCACCGCGGTGAAGGATAAAAACGATTCCGCGTCTAAGGACGCCACGGACGAGGAGCTTTCGGTGATTGGCCGGACCTACAGCTCCCAGTCTCTGCTCAACGCCTGCTCCGACGCTTTTTTTGTAAACGAGGATCCGCATTTCTCAGCGGAGTTCACCGGAAATATGACGGCGGAAGAGATCAAAAACGCATTGTATCTGGGATCCCGCTGCCCGTTTTATGATTTTTATTTCGGAAAGCCCGACACGGTGACCTATTCCGCGGGGCTGAACCCGCTGGATGAAGACGCGGCGTGGGAGCTCAGCTACGTTGTTTATGACGAGAAAAAAACGGACGCCATGCTGCAGAAGATGCTGGGCCTTAAAAACCTCACGGCGAAAGCGGTGGCTGAGGCCGAGGGCGGCGGCACGAAGTTTTTCTGTAAAGACGGCAAGCTCTACCTGCAGGAAACAAACCGGGTGAGCAGCAAAGCGCCCTATGCCGTCGTGGAAGAAGTTTCCCGCCTGCGGGACGGCAAATACCGCATTTCGGTGCAGTATGCGCTCTTCGAAAACGAAGAGATGATTCCGCTGGAGGGGCAGGGCGAATTGATCGCCGGTATCGTGAACGCCGCCGGTGAGCGTCATTGGGCGGTTTACAGCTACAGCGCCTTTTTGCGGCGCGAACAGCCCGCCGAGGAGACGACCGGCGAGGATGGAGCCGCCGCCGAGACGACAAAACCCGCGGAGACCTCCGCCGTCAATGCCTATAAGCTGATCGGCGAAAGCGCGGACGAGGCGGTAAAAACCTATGGGGACGGCTACAAGGAGAAAACCGCGTCTTCCATCGTATACGAAACGCCCGGTCTGCGGCTGCGTCTGAACAACGGGAAGGTCAGCGCTGTCACCGTTTGGGGGGATACCGCGGTCTTCGGCGATCTGCGCGCGAATATGACCGCCAAAGAACTGCAGGCCGTTGACGCCGGCGTGGAGATCGAGGAATACGACGACGCGGCGGAAGCAACGGTCAATATGGGCGGCTATCAGTTCCTCTATACGTGGGAAAAATACGACGGCGTGAATGACGCCGCTGCCCGCGTGACGATATCGAAAAATTGACGACGGATTCTGTGGGACGGTTTCCGCCGTCCTTTTTTTGTTTTGTTCCCTATTGTATTCGTTGGCACAGTATGGTATAATACGGAAGAAATCGTATGATCCGGAGGGATGCCCGGTGGCTGCAGCTTTGCTTCGTTCGCTCGGCGTGTCGCTGCTGATTACAGAGCTGTCGGAGCTCGCCGCCGCCGCTTTGCTGGGCGTTCGTTCGCGGCGGGATTTTCTGTTGGTGCTGCTGGTGAATCTGGCGACCAATCCGTCGGTGGGGATCCTCTTCGACGGCTTCTGGCTGTTCACGGGCGCCGCGCCGCCCTGGTTCCTGCTCCTGGCGGCGGAGCTCGCCGCTGTCATTGCGGAAGCGCTTTTATATCGCGGACGGCTCGCATACCGGAAGTTGCGGCCCATCGTCCTCAGCCTGATCCTGAATCTGATATCCTATTTGTGCGGCGTTTTTATTTACTCTTTTTTCTGAGATCGGAGGTATTTTCTATGAAAAACAGACAGAAGAAAACAAAACGCGCGGCTGCCGCCGTATTTGCGCTGTTGCTCGCGCTCCTGCTGCCCGCTGCGGCCCTGGCGGACGCCTGGGTCCCGCCGGACAATCATTATATCTACGGATTCGAAACGGACGCCGGCGCCCGGCTTGTGAGCCTGTTCCTCAGCAACTATGCCGAAACGGGCATGACCACCTACAGCTCCGGAACGCCGTCCTCCAAGCTCCATTCCGTGGTTCTGAAGGATCTGGAACTGAACGCCAGCCAGTTCAAAGACGGTCTGACGGTGAATACCGACGCCGCCGGCGTGCAGTATATGACCGTCACTGCCGAAAGATACGAATCCCGCGCCGGATCTTTGTTCCCGAACAGCGGCATGCGCGCAGCCGATTGCCCGGGGTACAGCGGCGGGAGCATCACGGTGACCGCGTCCAATGTGAACGGCCCCATTGATATCGCCGCTACGGTAGATAAGGTAACGTATGAGGGCGATTACGTGTATTATGTGGATTTTTCCGTCTGGCGCGTGAACGTTGGGTCGCTTTCCGCCGTTTACGGCAGCACGAACGTCGTACCGGAGGCAAAGGTCACGAAACTCACCGGGGGCAGCTGCCGTTTCTCGTATTTCGGTCGGAAAAGCGTTGAGAATATCAGCACGTGGGAGCTTGCGCTGATCGACTATCAGACCGGCGGCTTTGCTTCTGCATCTGCCGTGCTGGAAGCGAACGTCGCGTATCGGCCCGTGTCCGGTTCGCAGGCCGCCCCGCCTGCTTCGGAAACGCCCTCTCCCAGCGCGGAACCGGGCGTCGGAACAGAAAACGACGGGAACGGCGATGGAACGGAAACGGAGGCGCTTCCCGAGGCGGATACGCGGGAAGGGAAGGGCTCCCTGCCGGAGATGCGCGGCGGCAAAGAAACCGACGAGCGTCAGGGCGTTGCGGTCCGTTCCGGCAACACCACATTGTATGTTATTATCTTGCTCGCCGTGGTTGTTATCGTTCTGCTGGCGGTGCTGATCATTGTCGTGGCGCTCAAAAAACGCTGAGCCGGCGCAAAATAACGCCGATGCGCGTCTGTTCCTGCGATCGGCAGGTTTTCGTCCGGCCTGTCCTGTATTGACAAACCGATTATGAAAAGGAAAATGTTACTGATCCCGTCGACGGCGCTGCTTCTGGCGGCGATGCTCTGGAGCTTTGCGGGCTGCCGGAGAACACAGGTTACCGTGCGGGAGCTGACTGCGGCCGGGACGATGGCGACGCCGACCGAAAGCGCCGTATCCGCGCAGCCGCAAACAGAAGCGCCCGTTGCTGCGCCGGAAACGACGCCGGCGCCCGTTACCGCCGGCACTGCGGGGGAAACGACCGCCGCGGCGCAGATCCCGACGGAAGAGACGACCGTCGAGGCAAAGCCCGCCGCAACCGCCGTACCGGAAGCGGAGACGGTCACGCTGCCCATCGAGCTCCCGGCGGCAAACGGTACCATGGAGGTCAGCTTGGATCCGCAAAACACGTTTATCCGCAGGATCTCCGAAAGCAGGGGGATCGACGTATCGCGTCTGGCCGCGGTCTATTCCATCCCGCCCAGCGGCCAGAACTACGTGTTTGAGTTTGTCGGAGCGGGGGATCGCAGCGCCGCGTCGCTCAGAAGGGTCTATCTGCTCACCGACGATCTGCAGGTCAAGAGCGTGGCCGCCAGCAACGCGGCGGAGCGGGAGCATATCTCCCTCACCGAAAACTGGTTTTGTATGAACGTGCTGATCAAGGGTGTGATTTTTCCGTCCGTTGAGGGAAAAATGCAGTGATTTTTTAGTTCCGACAACAGAAATTTTTGTTTTTCGATCGCGCCGGAGAACTTTTTCCGGCGTTTTTGTATAAGTCGGAAAAAATTTTGGAAAAAATCACAAAAAAGTTTAAAAAAATTGTTGCAATTTAAAAAAAGATATGCTAAAATAGCCGAGTGCCTGATTGGGTATGGGTAAACTATGCCAAAATGCAGGCTGATATGCGTTGATGCGGGAGGTGACCGTGCCGAGACACGGATAATTTCCGCGGAGTATGTCCGATTTTAAACCGGGCGCTGTTCACCGCTTTCGGCGGGATTCTGTCCTTAACCGGGGTCCCGTATGCCGATTCGGCGAAATTTTCATGTGTTTTTGCAGTCCGGAATTGCTTGCGGGTTCCGGATTTAAAAAACGAACGGGGCGAATAACCCGGCTCCGTGTGAAAATTTTCAGTGAAAGCCCGCCAAATGATGTAAGGAGGCGTTCCAAATGGCAGTTAAGGAGAAAATCAGAATCAGACTGAAGGGTTACGATCACACGCTCGTCGATAAGGCGGCGGAACGGATCGTCGAGACCGCAAAGCGCACAGGCGCGCAGGTATCCGGTCCCGTGCCGCTTCCCACCGAAAAAGAAGTGGTCACCATCCTTCGCGCGGTCCACAAATACAAGGATTCCCGCGAACAGTTTGAGCAGAGAACCCACAAGAGACTCATAGATATCATCCGTCCGTCGGCAAAAACCGCCGAGGCGCTGACGAATCTTGAGCTTCCCGCCGGCGTTGATATCGAGATTAAAATGATCTAATCTCGGTTCCCTATATAAATAGGTATAGGCACCGCAGGTCAAGTCGGCATTGCCGACCAATAATCTGAAGGAGGAAAAACAACATGCAAAAAGGTCTGATCGGTAAGAAGATCGGGATGTCCCAGATCTTCCAGGAGAACGGCAAGGTGATCCCTGTGACCGTCCTCGAAGTCGGTCCCTGCGCCGTCGTACAGAAGAAGACGGCCGAAAAAGACGGCTACGACGCCGTACAGCTCGGTTTCGGCGATATGAAGCTGAACCGTGTGAACAAGCCCATGAAGGGGCACTTCGCCAAGGTTGACGTGGCCCCCAAGAAGGTTCTTCGTGAGTTCCGCTTCGCGGACGTCTCCGGCATGAACACGGGCGACATCATTAAAGCAGACGTTTTCGCCGCAGGCGAAAAAGTGGACGTCAGCGGCACCAGCAAAGGTAAGGGCTACGCGGGCTCCATCAAAAGATGGAACTTCGGCCGCCTGAAGGAATCCCACGGTTCCGGTCCCGTTGTCCGTCATCAGGGCTCCATGGGCGCCTGCTCCGATCCTTCCCGCGTATTCAAGGGCAAGAAGATGGCAGGTCACCTGGGCAGCGAAAAGGTCACCGTCCAGAATCTGGACGTGGTCAAGGTAGACGCTGAAAACAACCTCATCGCCGTAAAGGGCGCCGTTCCCGGCGCGAAGGGCGGTTACGTTGTGATCACCGACGCCGTGAAGAAAGCGTAAGGAGGGAATAACAGATGCCTAATATCGACGTATTCAACACCGCAGGCGAAAAGGTTTCGGAGCTGGAACTGGCAGAGAGCATTTTTGCCGTCGAGCCCAACACCTCCGCAATGCACATCGCGGTTGTAAACTATCTTGCGAATCAGCGTCAGGGTACTCAGTCCACCCTCACCAGATCCGAAGTCAGCGGCGGCGGCAAAAAGCCGTGGCGGCAAAAGGGAACCGGCCGCGCCCGTCAGGGTTCCACCCGCGCTCCCCAGTGGTATCACGGCGGTATCGCTCTGGGTCCCAAGCCCCGCAGCTATCGCTTCACCATCAATAAAAAGGTCAAGAGGCTTGCGCTCAAATCCGCGCTTTCCTGCAAGGTCGCCGACAGTGAGATGATCGTGCTCGACGAACTCAAGCTCGACGCCATCAAGACCAAAGAGATCGTTAAGGTCCTCGCCGCGCTCAAGGCCGGCAAAAAGGCTCTCATCGTTCTCCCCGAAAAAGACGACGTCGTTTATCGCAGCGCGCGCAACATTGCCGGCGTTTCCACCACGCTTGTGGGGACCCTCAACGTTTACGACATCCTGAACTGCGATACGCTGATCGTGCTCAAAGACGCCGTTCAGAAGATTGAGGAGGTTTATGCGTAATGAGTAAATTTGCACAGGATATTATCCTCAAGCCCGTCGTAACCGAAGAAAGTATGCTGGGCACCGCTCTTAAAAAGTATACCTTCATCGTCGCGAAAGACGCCAACAAGATCGAGATCGCAAAAGCGGTGGAAGAGCTCTTCGGCGTGGAAGTCGAAAGCGTCAACACCATGAACGTTCGCGGTCACCTTCGCCGCTACGGTCGTTTCGAAGGCTATAAGCCCTCCTACAAAAAAGCGATCGTCACTCTCACCGAAGGATCCAAAACCATCGAGTTCTTTGACGGTATGTTTTAATCGACAAGCCGCGGCGTGACGTATGGCCGAAAGCCCGGCCGCTAAATGCCGCGGACCGAACACAAGAATTTCACTAAAATGAAAGGTGTGTAACTGAAAATGGCTATTAAAGTCTATAAGCCGACTACCAACGGCAGACGAAATATGTCGACGACAGATTATTCCAAACTGTCAAAGGTCGCTCCCGAAAGAAGCCTTCTGGAGCCGCTCAGGAAAACCTCCGGCAGAAACAGCTACGGCAGAATCACCGTTCGCCATCACGGCGGCGGCAACCGCAGAAAATATCGTGTCATCGATTTCAAGAGACAAAAGCTGAACATCGCTGCAGAGATCAAAACTCTGGAATACGATCCCAACCGTTCAGCCTTCATCGCCCTCGTGGAATATGAAGACGGCGTGAAGAACTACATCCTGGCGCCCGCCGGGCTGCAGGTAGGCGATAAGATCATCGCCGGCGCCGACGTGGATATCAAGGTCGGCAACGCCCTTCCGCTGCAGAGCATTCCCACCGGTACCTTCGTGCACAACGTGGAGCTCTATCCCGGCAGAGGCGGCCAGCTGGCAAGAGCCGCCGGCAACGCCGCGCAGCTCATGGCCAAAGAAGGCTCTCTGGCGCTGCTCCGCCTGCCCTCCGGCGAACTCCGGAACGTGCCCGTTAGCTGCATGGCCACCATCGGCACCGTGTCCAACGAGGATCACGCAAACGTCAAGATCGGTAAGGCGGGCCGCACCCGTCACATGGGTATCCGTCCCACCGTCCGCGGTTCTGTTATGAACCCCTGTGATCATCCTCACGGCGGCGGCGAAGGCAAGTCCCCCATCGGTCGTCCCGGCCCTGTAACCCCCTGGGGTAAACCCGCCCTCGGTTACAAGACCCGCAAGAAACACAAGAGCTCCGATAAGCTGATTGTGAAACGCATTAACGACAAATAAACGGAAAGGAGCAATAAATAATGGGCAGAAGCGTTA
>CACZOP010000262.1 GCA_902782845.1 Oscillospiraceae bacterium
CAAAACCGTTCGGGACGGATCTCTGCCGGCCTGGGTAAAACACTACGGGACGGCGCGGCGAATCGATCCGTCGCGGCAGGAACGAGAAGAAAGGAAATATCCATGGGAAAAAAGCTGAAAAAATACTGTGCCTGACGCTTGCCGTCGGTGTGCTGGCGGCGTCCGCTGTGTTTGCAGGCGCCGCAAGAACGGAGGAAACAGAGATGACCATTCCCATCTGGCAGCGCGGGGATATCGTGCTGCACAGCGAAAAACAATACGACAATCCCTATACCGACGTCGACGTCGACGCGGTGTTTATTCATGAAAGCGGCGACGAAATCCGCCTGTACGGGTTCTGGAACGGCGGCGACGAGTGGCGCGTCCGCTTTGCCCCGACAAAAACGGGCGAGTGGACCTATACCGTTTATTGCAGCGACCCGGCAAACACGTCGCTGAACGGCGTTGCGGGGACGCTAACCGCCGTGCCGAATGACGGCGCGACGGAATTGGACAAACACGGCTTTATCCGCGTTTCCGACAACGGAAGATACTTCGTATACGACGACGGCACGCCGTTCTACTGGTTGGGCGATACCAACTGGCAGGCGCCGAACTACGTCTCCGTCGACCGCTGTAACTACCCGGGCTGTCATTGCGGCAGTCAGTTCCTGCACGAGGTGGAAAACCGCCTCGCAAAAGGTTTTACCGTGTATCAGACGTACTTTGACGGCGCGGAAAGCGACGGCGGCGGACAGCGCGGCGTTTCGCCGGAGCCCGCCATGTGGGCGGAGAAATACACGCTGCCCAACGTGGAAGCGTTCCGGGAAAAATACGACGGCATGTTCGACGAGCTGGCAAAGCGCGGCATGGTGATCGCGCTCGGCTTCGGCGTGCACGCGTCCACGACCAACGCCATGAGCCGGGAGGCGCTCGACAGGCTCTCGCGCTATCTGACGGCCCGCTACGCCGCCTATCCCGTGGTGTGGATCACCGCGCAGGAGATCACCGGCGACCCGCAGTTTGCACCGTGGCTCTCCTCCGCCGCCGTCACCGCCGCCGGGGACGGGTATCGCCATCCGCAGTCCGCCCACCAGTACCCGCTGCCTGCGGACGACGAGTTCGTGCAGCGGCTGGACGCGCAGGCATGGCACACGTTCTTTTTGCTGCAGAACGGTCATGGTCCCATCGGAGGAAAAAATACCTATCAGGGCTATTGGAACAACGCCCGGAACGCGTCGCCCAAGCCCTTTATCGAATCGGAAGCCAACTATGAGGACATCTGGTGCGGCGGTTTCAACGGCTATGAGGCGTCGCGCATTTCCGCATGGAAGGCAAATCTCTGCGGCAGCTGCGGTTTTACTTACGGCGTGACCGGCATCTGGGCCAATTGCTGGTCAACGGCGGGCAGCACGGGCTGGCTCGGTTCCTTCAGTACGGAGCCGTGGTATATGGGGCTCGATAAGCCGGGTTCCTATGAGATGAAATATCTGGCGGATTTCTTCCGTTACGTCGGTTTTTCCCGGCTGGTCCCGCGGTTCAGCGACAGGAAGTATTCCAACTGCATCACCGAGGAAAAAGCGGTTGCTTCCTCTGAGAACGCGGATACCTACGTCGCATACTTTTACAACAGGGACCGTACCGCCGGTATCCTCCACGGCCTGAACCGGAACGAGACCTACCGCGCCGCGTGGTATGACGTGCTGACCGGCAAATTCATCGAAATCTCCGACGCCGTACAGCCGCTGCTCGGGTCTTATGTCGTCCCGCTGAAGCCCACCACGGGAGACTGGGCGCTGCTGGTAACGAGCCGCGAGCTCGGCGAATATGAGACGGAACCTGTCCCCGGCGAAACCGGCGACACGGCACGTATCGGCGCAGCGCTGTACCTGCCTCGTGAGCTGCCGGAATACACCGGAGAAAAGCTTTCCCCCGCCGCCGTGTGCGTCGGCAGCATGATCTATGACGCATCCGGGAATCTGACCGATACCGCGCCTTGTTTAACGGACGGCGACCTCACAACGGAATGGCGTCCTTTCTCCGCGGAGGCCACGCAGACGATCCTGCTGGATCTGGAGCGTGAAAGGGAGCTGACCGCGCTGAACGTGATCCCGGGCAAGGACGCCGACAGGCTGTCGGTGCGCGTATACGGCTCCGCCGACGGCGAAAACTGGCGCGTGCTGGCGGACGACGCGCTGCGCCCGTTTACGTTGTGCCGCGCCGACCGATTGGGCGGCAGGACGGCGCTGACGACCGAACTGGAAGGCCGCTGCCGGTATGTGAAGCTCCTTGTCATGGGCGTCGGCAAGGAGGACAAAAAGGCGATCGCGGAGCTGGAGGTTTACGTCGACGGAACGTCCTCTTTTTTGCGGCGCATCGTTTGTAGGATCGGAGAATTCTTCCGCCGGATCAAAGCGTTTTTCGAGACGTTTTTCCGGACCGGGACGGAGAACCGGAAAGGATAGGATACATTGATGCGCCGTTGGCTGCGCGGCTGACCGGCGACGGCCTGAACCGTGCCCCCGACGACGCAAAAAGATAAAAACAAAAAAGACCGCGTCGGTCTTTCACAAAGGAGTATCAATCATAGCAACAATGGAAAATCTTTATATCGGAAGAGGAAAGGACGCCGACAACGCGGCGCTGCTGGCGTTCCTGGATGAAGTGTTTTTCGCGGATGATGAAAACGACACCAATTTTCTGGCGCTGCTCCCGAAGATCTATAAGGACCGATATCGCCCGGCCTACAACAATTTCGTGGTACAGCAGCCGGACGGCGTATTTCGCGCCGCCGTGGGCAATTTCGACAACGAAATGACCGTGGGCGGCGTGGATCTGAAAACATGCTGCATCGGCAACGTAGCGGTGGGAAAAGATTTCCGGGGCAAGGGGTACATGATCGACCTTATGAACCGATCGGTTTCGGATATGCGGGCGCGCGGTGTGGCGCTTTCTTATCTCGGCGGCCAGCGCCAGCGCTACGGCTATTTCGGCTATGAAAACGCCGGGACCTCGTATTTGTTCTGTTTCTCCCGGCGCTCTTTCGGGCATTCGCTGCGGAAGATCGAGAGCGGCCTGACCGTGGAACCGCTGTCTGCCGGCGATACGGACGCCATCCGTTTCATCGACGCGATCTATACGAAAGCGCCGGTAATCTCCCGCCGCCCGCGGGAGGCCTATTTCGATATCCTATGCTCCTGGCGCGATACGCCGTATCTGATCAAAGAAGACGGCAGGTCCGTGGGGTATGCGGTGCTGACCCGCAATCTGGATCATGTTTCCGAATTCGGACTGGCGGACAGCGCCCTGCTGCCGCGCTTCATAGCCGCGCTGTTCGGAATGAGCGACAGGGACGAGATCGTTTTTCCCGTTGCCCCCTATGAAAAGGAAAAGCTGGATTTCTTCACGAAAAACGCCTCCGCGCTGAGCGTCGGCCACCTGGAGTCGGTGCTGGTGCTGGACTGGAAAAAAGTTCTGACAGCCTATCTGAACGCGAAGGCGTCCTATGAAACGCTGTGCGACGGCGAGATCACCGTCGGGATTCACGGCAGGTGCGGCGACGAGAGCCTGCGGCTCTTTGTTCAGAACAACGTTGCGCGCGTAACGGAATTTAACGGCGATGCGGCGTTCGGAATGGATTGCCTCGCGGCTGTGCGGGCGTTTTTCTCCAACTACCCGTCCGATCGGACGCATTTCCCGCCGGAGGTGCGTCAATGGCTGCCGCTGCCGATGTTTTTCTCTTCAAGAGACACGATGTGAACCCTCAAGGATACGGAATAAGGTTCGTTTTTCGCCGCTCGCAGTAATGCGGGCGGTTTTTTCCTTGCTTCTCATATCCCGGTTTTTACTTCGTTTCCCCTGTCAGCACTGTCCAGCCGTCCAGGCTGCCTTCGATAACGTGGATATCCGCTTTGCCGTTCCTGATTTCCGCCCTGGCCAGCACGCCGGGGAAGCACAGCGGCAGCGTGATATTCTCCGCGACCGGCCGGAGGCGGACGATCCGCCGTGCTGCGTCGATCTGCAGGCCTAACGCGGCGTTGATCATAGTCCAGCTCGACATCGGCCGCGTGTAATGGTGGCCGCACTCCCAGTGATCCCACAGTGCGCCGAAGCGGGACTGGTTATCCTGAATGGCCGCAACAAGGGCCGTTGCGTCGTCGGGCAGCCCCACGCTGAGGCACAGCGCCGCCGTCACGAAGCCGATGCCCGTCCACACGGCCTCCGTCTGGCAGTTCTTGTGGGAAAAGAGCGTCGTTTGCCGCCCTTCGGGGCAGGAAGCGTTGATGAGGCCGACTTCCGGATCGAAATTGTGGTCGAGGATGACCTTCATCACAGCCCTGACGCGGTCGTCCGGCAGGTTGCCGCTGAGACCCGAAACGCGCAGGAACCACTCCCCGTCGAGCTGGTCGGTCATCAGGGTCTCGTCCTCCTTTTCGCCGCAGCGCCAGAGGTTATAGTATTCGCCGTTCCACAGGCGCGTTTCAAGAGACGCAAGGCCTTTTTTCAGCAGGTTTTGCCAGCTTTCTGCGTACGCGCCGTTTCCCGTTTCTTCGGCGATCCGGACGGCGGCTTTCAGCGCGGCAAGCCACAATACCGAAATATACACAGGCGTGCCGGAAAAATTCCATGCGTCGTAGGTGTTGCGCGTGGTGTCCCGGTCGGGAAGGCCGTCGCCGTCCGCATCGAGTTCGCCGATGGATGCTATGGCGCCTGTCACGTGCGGCCACATATCCTTGAGGTAGTTTTTGTCGCCGGTGTAAAGATAATCGCGCAGCACCATCAGCACAAACTGGTTGTTCATGTCCACGCGCTCGTAGCCGTTGCCCACGTGATCCAGATCCGGTGTGAAGAAGTGGTGTACGCGCCCGTCCTCCCGCTGGAAGGCGGCGCCCATCCGCATCTGCCTGAGCTGCAATTCCGGGAACAGCGCCAGCAGGCCGAAGGAGGCGTGGTAGGTGATGTCCGTGGTGTGGAAGCCGCAGAATCCCAGCCCTTCCCACAAGCCGAACTTGCCGTCTTTTAAGAACCAGGAGCACTTCACGATCGTGCTCAGGTGCCCGCTCCAGCAATCCGGGTATGCTTCCGGCAGGGACGTGTCGTAGAGCAGCTTCGAGAAAGCGGCTGTCTTGTCGAATACCGCCGGATGCTCCCGCAGAAAGGCGTTCGCCTCCGCCGCGCCTCTGAACAGGTTTTCATAGTAATGTCCGAGCTGCCGCCCGTCCTTTGAGAAGTGGTTCGGAAAATACCACGTGAATATAAACCGCACCGTCTTTTTTTCTCCCGGCGCAAGGCGCACCGTGCTGCAGAGGGCAGCCGCGCCGAATGCC
>CACZOP010000263.1 GCA_902782845.1 Oscillospiraceae bacterium
AAAAAACAATCCGTACACAGGAGGTGTTGACATTGGGTTACAGACAGGAACAGAAATTTATCATCTCCGAGGCGGACCGGACGCTGCTGCTGATCCGGCTGCGCGCCTCTTTGCAGCCGGATCCCTATTCCGTAGACAAAGGGTTGTATCGGGTCCGCACGCTGTATTTTGACGACCCCTTTGATTCTGCGCTCTTTGATTCCGTTTCCGGCGCGCCGGAGCGGGAAAAATACCGGCTCAGAATGTATAATTCCGATCAGAGCTTTTTGCGGCTGGAAAAGAAAATCAAGAAATACGGCGGCGGGCAGAAGCCGGACGCCCTGCTCTCACCGGCGGAATGCAGGCGGCTGCTCTGCGGTGACTATGATTTTCTGCGTGAAAAAGACGAGCCGTTTTTGCAGGCCGCTTACGCCGCGGCGCGCGCCGGGGAACTCATTCCCCGCTGTGTGGTGGATTACACCCGCGCCGCTTTCTGTCACGCGGCAGGCAACGTGCGCGTCACCGTGGACAGCGACGTGCGCGTGAGCCGCGACACGGACGCATTCTTCAAAGACCCATTTACCGGCATACCGGCGCTGGAAGACGGCGCCTGTGTACTGGAAGTGAAATACGACGGCGTTTTGCCGGATTTCATCCCCATGCTGCTCGGGATCGGCAACCGTCCGCACACTGCAATGTCAAAATATGCCGCCAGCGGCGTTTACTATTAAAAAAACGGAGGGCACACATCATGTTAAACGCAAATCTGCTGAACATCAATTTTTCGGAGATCTTTCAATCCAATTTTCTGGAGCGGATCACCCAGTTTTCCATCCTGGACTGCGCGGTCGCTCTGCTTCTGAGCTTCGCCATCGGTCTGTTCATCTGGTTCATTTACAAAAAGACTTTTGCGGGCGTGATCTATTCCGCCACATTTAACCTTTCGCTGATCGCCATGACGATGATCACCACGCTGATCATTCTGGGCGTCACCTCCAACGTGGTGCTGTCGCTCGGCATGGTGGGCGCGCTTTCCATCGTGCGCTTCCGCTCCGCCATCAAGGATCCCATTGATATCGTGTTCCTGTTCTGGGCCATCAGCGAGGGCATCCTCTGCGGCGCGGGGCTCATTCCGCTGGCGCTCATCGGTGCGCCCATCATCGGCGTGCTGCTGATCGTTTTCGCCGCGAAAAAGAACCGCAACGACCCCTATCTGCTGATCGTGCGGTTTACGGATGCAAAAACCGAAAAGAAAATCACGGAACTCACGGAAAAAGCAGTGTCGACTTGCCGGGTCAAATCGAAAACCGTAACGGGCGGCAGCGGCACGGAGCTGATTTTTGAAGTACGGCTGAACAACGGTAACACGGATTTCGTCCAAAAGCTCAGTGAAGACGAGAACGTCTCTTTCGCTTCCCTTGTGAGCGTGGACGGCAATATCACTCCGTGATAAGGATCCCATAAAAAAAGACGGCGGGAATGGATAGCCCATCTCCCGCCTTTTATTGTTTTCTCAATACTCTCTTTTATCGATCACTCTCTTCGTTTTTCCTTCACTGCGCGGAAGCGTACCAACTGGGAAGGCCTTCACTTCAACATAAATCCCCATTTTCTGCTTGAACGCCCTGCGAAGGATCGTTTCAGCATCCTCCGGATCGGCTCCGGGAACGATCTCAACCTCGAGTAGGCAAACGTCTTTTCCGGCGTCACGGTCAACCACCATTCGGAATTCGCTTGACGCCAATGGGATCTCAGCCAGCATGCAATCCACCTGCCCCGGAAAAATTCCCACACCTTTTATTTTAACCATATCGTCCGTACGGCCAAGGATGGTATCGATCCGGGGATATCTGCTCCCGCATGGACAGTCGCCGGGGATAATGCGCGTCAGATCGTGCGTCCTGTACCGGATGAGCGGTGCTCCTTCCTTATGAAGCGTTGTAAACACAAGCTCGCCCGTTTCTCCGTCGGGTAAAACCTTACCTGTAACGGGGTCAATGATCTCGGCGTAAAAATAATCATCCCAGTAATGCATACCGCAGTCGTGCTTACAGGATACCGCGACGCCGGGACCGTATATTTCCGTAAGACCGTAAAGCTCATGGTATTCGATCCCAAGCTCATTCCTGATGCGCTCGCGCATCTTCTGTCCGCAGCGTTCCGAACCGATCAATCCTGTGCGAAGCTTGATTTTATCCCGTATGCCTCTTTTCGCAATCTCTTCAGCAAGCACGAGCGCATACGACGCCGTCGCGCCGATCGCTGTGGAACCGACGTCCATCATCATCTTAAGCTGTTTGTCCGTATTCCCCGGTCCGATCGGCAACGCCATAGCGCCGAGACGCTCAACACCCGCCTGAAAACCGATTCCTGAAGAGTTGAGACCGTATCCGGGCGTAATATGGACAATATCCTCTTTGGTCACACCAGCATACCGCAGACATCTTTCCATAATAATAGCAAAGTCTTCAACGTCTTTTGCGGTATAAGGGATAACGACCGGTATGCCGGTTGTGCCAGACGTTGAGTGGATCCTGACAATCTGCTCCTGCGGAACAGCAGCAAGCCCCATTGGATACGCATCACGCAGATCTTCCTTGCTGATGAAAGGAAGCTTCTCAAAATCCTCTCTGGACAGGAGACTACCGACATCGATTCCTTCGTATTTCTTTTTATAAAAAGCAGACTTCCCCTGCAACGCCGCAACCTCACGGCGAATCAAATCAAACTGCAATTCAGACATACGCATATGCAAAACAACCTCCCATATAAATCTCAGCTTGACAAAACATTTTTATTATACTATTATTATTAAAAAAAATCAAGTTTATATTAATAATCATAAACAATACGAGGGATTAAAATGAGCAAACACAACACAGTCAATACCGGCCGGCAGCTTGAAATAGACTTGCTCAAGGCGTTTTCTATTATTACAATGATTATATGTCATGTGTTTGACATTATGACAACAACAGGAGAAGGCGACGACCTGCTGAAGCATATAATCTATTTTTTCGGAAATCTGTCTTCCGGTTTATTCATTATTTGCATGGGGATCGGTATCGTTTACACAACGCATGATTCTCCCCCGGCCTTTGCCAAACGGGGAATAAAGCTGCTGCTGCAGGGGTAT
>CACZOP010000264.1 GCA_902782845.1 Oscillospiraceae bacterium
AATTTGATCGTGTGTTTACCTTGACCATAAAACCGAAAACCATCTGGAATTCCGTAGGGGGCGTCGCCTCGGCGCCCCGCAATGAACTAATGGTATGTTGACGATTTTCCTTGATAAGCAAAGCTTTTTCCATCCTTTTCAGTCGACAGAGAGTATTTTAACGCTTTCGGGGCGCCGAGGGCGACGCCCCCTACGATTTTATGCCTACCGGCGTTCAAATTCCAATTTATCGCGCGCTGTTCCGCAACAAAAAAAAGATCCTGATAAGGTCATGGATCCTTTTATGTTAAAGGAAATAAACTCAACAGCCCCTTTTCTTTCCCGTGAAAGGGCTGCCTGCGTGAAAACCGTGATTTCCCCGCTCTCATCCGACCTGCACCCGCGCAGCACAGCTGCGGCGGTCGGCGCCGAGGCTGTTACATTCTCAAATCGGAATTTACGAAGCGAATTCGATGAATGATGAATAAAGGACCCCTGAACAAAAGAAAGTCAGAGATCCTTGATTTTATAAGGAGATCGGCGCACCAGCCCCGTTCCCGTTCTTCGGTTTTCTTTGTGTTTACGCGTCTTTTGCGCCGAAAACCGTGGCGGAAACCGTCAGATCCGGCGCGACGGTGATTTCGGCGGTGATCACCCGGTCGGCGTCGGTGGTTTCCCAGCTGCGGGCATAGGTAAATGTGACCGTCGCCTTGCCTTCATGCACCGCGGTGAAGGTGTAATACTGCAGTCCGCCCGCGCCTGCCACCTGCGGTTCGGTCCGCTTTGCCACGTATTCGTCCCTTGTGAGTTCCACGCAGTCGCCCTTCACTTCCGCCGTCCAGTCGTAGCCGGTGGTGGGATTGGAATCGAAACAGAATTCCACGGTTTTGCCCTCCGCCTTAAACGGCACGGGATCGGCGGGCGCCGGTTTTACAAGGCCGAAAAAGGCGAGGATCGACATAAAGATCGTAATGATTTTCTGCAAAAAAGCTCCCATGGGAGATTCCTTCTTTCTGTTTTATTGCGTACGGAACAAAAACCGTTCCACAGGGATATTATACCAAAATCAGAAGCCGTTTTCAAGCGTTTTTTTTCTTTCCGGAAGATGTGCGGACCTTATTCCGGGATCCCGGTCTCCCCCTCCTGCACACCCACAGTCTCCGTATAAGGGACGCCGGCAAGCAGCGCGTCCGCGAACGCCCGGGTGCGCGCGGAGCCGATATAAAACGCCTTTGCCGTTTCCAGCAGATTCGTTACCACCCATCCGTTCTCGGTAGCCCAAAGGCCCTGATTCGTGTATCCCAGCGCCGGCACCGACACCGCCACGCTGAACAGTTGTTTGCTCCATTGGTATTCCTCTGTGTCCTGTAGCGGCAAGTCTTCGTTCAGCAGCAGATCCCACACGAGCGCGTCGTCAAAATCCGCAAAGGTCAGGGCGTGATACGTCCTATCCCCGTCATGGTAATCCATATAGGCGTTGCCGCAGCGCAGCTCGTTTTTCAGGTTCAGATCCCGGATGAACTGCGAGAGCGTGGCGGGCCGATAGGAAGGGTTCACGTAGGCGCGGCATTCCCCTGTTTCGAACCGGACGCCCACGGCGCAGGCGGGCGCGATATCTTTCAGCGCGTAAACAGCGGTCGGCACGCGGTATACGGCGTTGGTATACACGTCGAAGCCGATAAGGATCGCCGTTCCCGACGCCTCGCCCAGACAGTCGGGGGCGATCGCGTTCCTGCCCACCCGATATTCCGTATCACCGAACTCGAGCCCGGTGTATTTTTCCGGCATGGATTTCTCTTCCCAGTGGGGGATCACCGCGATTTCCGCTGTATTTTGGGTTGCAGGCTCTTCATTCCGCGCGGGCGTTCCCGTCGCCGTTGGCAGCGTTCCGGCGACGCCGGTTTCAGGATCGACGTCGGTTTCCGGATCGACGGCAGGCGCCCGGACCGTGGAGGATTCCGACGGGCGTATGTTTTCCGTTTCCGCCGCGGGCGGGAGCGTAGCCGGAGGTCGCCGGGGGATAAGCCCCGCAAAGACAACCGCAAGGAACAGACAGCCCGAAACCGCGCAGAGCAGCTGAACGCGGCGTTTTTTCTGCTGCCGGAAGCTCTGCCGGATCTTCCCGGTATCCTTTTCCGCGGCAAGCGCCTGCTTTTCCAGCGACGCAAAGGCAAGAAGACAGTCTTTTCCGTTCATACGCCCGCTCCTTTCAGATAGTTTTTCAGTTTTTTCCGCGTTC
>CACZOP010000265.1 GCA_902782845.1 Oscillospiraceae bacterium
CCCACAAACAGGCCGTCCACCACCTCATAGGTCTGGGGCCCGGCGGTGGGCGTGCGCGGGTCGTTCGGGTCCGTCGGATAACCGTTTCTCGGAATGTCGTCCGCCGCGGCAAACACGGCGCAGCAGCCCGCCAACATGAAAACGGCCAGCAAAACGGACAGCAGTTTTTTTGTGTGTTTCATTTGCTCTTGCTCCTTTTGATTGAATTA
Organism: Oscillospiraceae bacterium; assembly: GCA_902782845.1. Lineage (GTDB taxonomy): Bacteria > Bacillota > Clostridia > Oscillospirales > Acutalibacteraceae > RUG806. The sequence goes on from CACZOP010000265.1 coordinate 210, forward strand.
TAAAACAAAAAAACGCGGCACACCCGGGCGGGCGCGCTGCGCTTGTTTTACCGAAAGACGGCGGAAAAGGGCGGAATTACACGACAGACAGACAGACAGACTGACTGACTGACTGACTGACTGACTGACTGACTGACTGAACAGATTGTCGCGCGGACCGTCACGCCTGTCAACCCCTTTCCGAAATTTTTCTACAAACAAAATATACCATTTTGCGGCAGGCATTGTCAACAGGGAATTTCGTTTTTTTAATAATTCGTTGACGTCAGCGGTCAGCTTTTGTTGCCGGAAACGCCGAACGCGCGCCGGGGGGCGTATACATGGCGGGCGTATAAGAACCTGCCGTTATCACGGCAGAACCTTGTTATTCGCTTTGCTCATAATAATCGTAGCACGGCACCTCAGTGCCGTCGCAGCACAGCTCCTTGTATATCAATGTTTTCGGTGCAAAAAAAATCATTTGTTCCACGAGACGGCACTGAGGTGCCGTGCTACCGGCCTACCGGCGCATTTGACAAGTTTCCCGACAACCTCCGGTTTTGCAAACGCAACAGTCCCCAACGGCTGAGGTTTTCGGTTTTTTCCGACAGAAAGAGCTGACTGCTGACGGCTGACCGCTGACGGCTGTTCAGTCCTCCGCGTCGTCCAGACTGAACAGCGCAAGCGGGTCGGTGAGGACCCCGTTTTTGCGTACCTCCAGATGCACGTGGCTCTCTTCTTTGGCTTCCGCCGGGAGCTCCCCCACCCTGCCGATCACGGTGGAAGCGTCCACCACCGCGCCGCTGCGGATCAGGTCCGCGTCCGCCAGCCCGCAAAGGGTGGATACCACGCCGTTCCCGTGATCCACGGTCACAACGTTCCCGTAGAGCCGGTCGTCCGCCACCGAGATCACGGTCCCGTCTCCCACGGCGCGCACCTCTGCCCCGGGTTCCGCCCGGAGATCCACGCCGTTATGGGTGCGGTAATCCCCCATGGTGGCCGAAAACACCGGCACGCCCATGCTGTAGTCCGCGATCACGCCGCCGTTTACCGGCAGCGAAAAGCGCTGCGCCGCGGCCGCCGTGGTCTGTTCGGCCTGCGAAACCGGCGTCTGACTGCCGAACACCGCCTGCTCCGAAGGCGCAGCCCGGGTGATCGCAACCGTTTCCCGCACCTGCGCGGCGGGGTTCGTTACGGGGCTTTGCGTATGCGAAACGGCGGTGCGTTCCGCTGCGGCGGTCGTCCCGGTGTTTTTGGGCAGCGCCGCGCGCAAGGCGGAAACCGAACGTCCCAACACCCCCGCCGACAGCAGCGCGACCGCGATCATCACATAGATTCCGCCGCCGCCCGGCAGGCTCCATCGTTTTTTTTCTTTTTTATTTGTACTCATCCTGATCCCTCCGCAATCCATTGTTTCCATTTTAGCCGCGGATATGCGAAAAAAACCGCCGTCTGACAAAAAGAAACCGGCCTGAAAAAAAATTTTTTAAATTTTACAAACAAATGTTTGCTTTTATGAAACATTTGTGCTATACTATAGGGGAATCCGGGTATTTTCCGCTTTATTTTTCCAAATTTCAAACAATACGGAGGCAAAAAGCATGAAAGAATTAACCGAGATGCAAAAAAAGATCTATGAATATCTGGCGGAGCGGGTGCAGCAGGGCGTGCCGCCCACGGTGCGGGAGATCGGCGCGGCGGTGGGGCTCAGATCCACCTCCACCGTGCAGCTGTATCTGGACGCGCTGGAGGAAGCGGGCTACATTGAGCGCAGCCATCTGCAAAAGCGCTCCATCCGCGTAAAAGGCGAAAAAGAGCCGGTGACCCAGGTGCCGCTGATCGGCACGGTGACCGCCGGTATGCCCATATTGGCGGTGGAGAGCATCGAGGGCTATATCCCCTACGGCGGCGGCACGAGCAGCGACAAGGCGCTGTTTGCCCTGCGGGTGCGGGGCGACAGCATGATAAACGCCGGGATCTTAAGCGGGGACGTGATCATTGCGGAAAAAACGCCCACGGCGGAAAACGGCGAGATCGTGGTGGCGCTCATCGAGGACGAAGCCACCGTAAAGCGGTTTTATAAAGAAAAGGGGCATTTCCGCCTGCAGCCCGAAAACGACGACTACGCCCCCATCATCACCGACGAAGTGATCATATTGGGAAAAGTGGTTGGTTTGCAGCGGTATTATTAAAACAACTGATAAAAGTCTTATCTATTCTTAATAAAAAAATAAAACAATTTTGTTATTTTTACTTGACTTTAGCGCTTTAACGGCGTATAGTATAAAAATCAAACGTCCACCGCCTCGTTTGCGAATGTGAAGACGGGCGGGGACGTTTTATTATTGAAATCCGAAACGGAGGAACAAGAAAATGAAAACAAGAAAAATCCTGGCCCTCATCCTTGCCCTCGCCATGACGCTCTGCGTATTTGCAGCATGCTCCAAAAACGCGGACAACGGCAAAGAGGCAACTGAAGCCGGCGCCGACGCAAGCGCGGAACCCGCAAACGCGAAAGACACCGACGGTAAAGTGTTTAAGATCGGCGTGATGCAGTTCGGCGAGTTCGACGCGCTGATCAACGCCTACAACGGATTTAAGGACGGCCTGGCGGAAGCCGGCTACGTGGAAGACCAGAACGTGAAGTTCAACTATCTTTCCGCTGCCGCCGAAACCGCCAACTGCCCCTCCATCGCCGACACGCTGATCGGTGACGAAAGCGACCTGATCCTGGCCATTGCGACCCCCAGCGTGCTTGCGCTGAAAGAGAAAACCACCGAGATCCCCGTACTCTTCACCGCGGTGACCGATCCCGTGGCCAGCGGCATCATCGAATCCGAAGAAACGCCCGGCGGCAACATTTCCGGCACCTCGGATATGAACCCGGTAAAGGAGCAGATCGACCTGCTGATCGACGTTCTCCCGGAAGCGAAAACCGTGGCTGTGATGTACTGCTCCAGCGAATCCAACTCCGCCGCCCAGTATGAGCTGGCAAAAGCCGCGCTGGAAGAGAAAGGCCTGACCTGCGTGCAGAAGACCATCTCCGCCATCGACGAAGCCAAATCCGCGATCGAATCCCTGAAAGGGCAGGTAGACGCGCTTTACATTCCCACCGACAACACCCTTGCCGACGCCATGACCCTGGTGGCGGACGCCGCGAAGGAGAACGGGATCCCCACCATCTGCGGCGAGAGCGGCATGGTTGCCGACGGCGGCCTTGCCACCTACGGCATCGACTACTATGTGCTTGGCAAACAGACCGCCGAGATGGCCGTGAAGGTGCTTGAATCGGAGAATCCGCTGGAGACGGTCGGCAGCCTGCAGGTGGTGCACCAGACCGAGGGCAACGAGATCGCCGTGAATACCGAAACAGCCGAAGCGCTGAACATCACCATTTCCGAAGACATCCTCAGCAAAGCGAAGAAATTCCCGGAATAAGCTTTTTGGCGCATTCATACAAAAACGCACAGCTTTGTCTCCCGCACAAAAGGAGACAGAGCTGTGTTTTCGGCAATAAGGCCGTGGCAAATCTGCAACTGGAGAAGATTATTTTATGTTAACAACCATTCTGAGCGGCGTTGCGCAGGGACTTTTGTGGGCGATCCTGACCGTTGGCGTCTATCTGACCTTCCGTGTGCTCGATATCGCGGATCTGACCATTGAGGGCACGTTTCCGTTGGGAGCGGCAGTCTCCGTCATGCTGATCAACAGCGGGATGAACCCTTTTCTGGCAACGACCATCGCCGTGCTGATCGGCATGTGCGCCGGTGTTTTTACCGGTTTTTTACACACGGTATTCAAAATTCCGGCGATCCTGTCCGGGATCCTTACGATGATCGCGCTTTATTCCGTGAACATCCGCATCATGCAGGACAAAGGCACGGTTTCCATTTCGGGCAGCACCGTAAAATCCATGCTTTCCGATTTTCTGACCGGCAATTTTTCAAAGCTTTTTGAAAACGGGATCAAATCCAACACCCTTTCCATGGGGACCGGCCTTCTTACCTGCGTTCTGATCGTTTCGCTTTTATATCTCTTTTTCGGCACCGAGATCGGCGGGGCGATCCGCGCCACCGGCAGCAACAAAAACATGGCGCGCGCCATGGGCATCAACACCAACGCAATGATCGTGCTGGGGCTGGCGCTTTCGAACGGGCTCATCGCGCTTTCGGGCAGCATGATCGCGCAGTTCGACTACGGCTCCGCGCTTGTGAACATGGGACAGGGCACCATCGTGATCGGTCTTGCCTCCGTGATCATCGGCGAAGTGATCTTTATCCACAAGGATCACAGCTTCGCTTATAAAATGGGCGCTGTCATCGTGGGCGCGGTCATCTACCGCACCATCATCGCCTGTGCGCTGAAGATCGACTGGCTCAAGGCAACGGATCTGAAGCTGATCACCGCCGTCATCGTCGCCATTGCGCTGGCGCTGCCCGTATTCAAAGAAAAGGCCGCCGCGATGAAGCGGAAGCGCTCCAACAGGGAGGTGGCGTAAGATGCTGAAGATCACATCACTGAACAAGACCTTCAACCCCGGGACCGTGAATGAAAAACGGGCGATCTGCGACGTATCGCTCACCGTCAACGACGGCGATTTCATCACGATCATCGGCAGCAACGGCGCGGGCAAATCCACGCTGCTGAACATGATCGCGGGGAACGTTTCCACCGACAGCGGCCACATCGTTTTGGGAGATAAGGACATCACCTATTTCTCAGACGTGAAACGCGCGAAGTTCATCGGCCGCGTTTTTCAGGATCCCATGATGGGCACGGCGCCCGATATGTGGATCGAGGAAAATCTCGCGCTGGCGTTCCGCCGTACAAAATCGCACACGCTGAAATGGGGCATCAAGGCGTCGGAACGGGAGCTGTATATAAAGACCCTCGCCCAGCTCGGCCTGGGGCTGGAAGACCGGCTCCGTTCCAAGGTGGGGCTGCTCTCGGGCGGGCAGCGGCAGGCCGTGACGCTTTTGATGGCCACACTGCAAAAACCGGAGCTGCTGCTGCTGGACGAGCACACCGCCGCGCTGGACCCCAAAACGGCGTCCACGGTGCTGGAGCTCAGCGACAAGATCATCCGGGAGCACAGCTTAACGACGCTGATGGTGACCCACAACATGCAGAACGCCATCGACTACGGCAACCGCCTGATCATGATGCACGAGGGCAGGATCATTCTGGACGTTGCGGGCGAAAAGAAAAAAGCGCTCACCGTGGAAGCGCTGCTCAAGCAGTTTGAAGCGCTCAGCGGCGCGGAATTCTCCAACGACAGGGCGCTGCTCTCCTGACAGATCATAACTTCAAACAGAAACCGGGACGTTATCCGCGTCCCGGTTTTTTTCGCGGACTCCGCCGCGGTTACGACCTTGTAGTTTTCAATTAAAAGAAATCGCCGGTGATCGAGAAATAGGTCTGGGTGTCGCCGTCGACCTTGAAGGTCAGCAGAACCGTTCTGCTGCCGTCGGTCCAGTCGTAATAGCTGTAACCCTCATACTCCATACCGGTATGGACGGTACCTTCCTGCCCGAACAATTCCACAAGCTCTTCGTAGGTGGGAGAAGCGTTTTTCACCGCGGCGATCGCTTTGTCGAAATTCTCAGGTGTGCAAATGGGCATTTCGGCTTCCGCCGCCTCGGCGTCGGTATCTGCCGGCTCGGCTTCCGCCTCGGTCGCTTCGTCCGCGGCCGCATCGGCAGCGGCAGTGGCGTCGGGTTCATCGGTTTTTGCAGGCGCGTCCTTTTTGCCGCAGGCAGAGAAGGCGAGCAGCATCATAAGGGCCAGGGCAAGCGCAACAAATTTTTTCATTCCTTTTCCTCCAAATTCCATTGATACGGAATATAATATATTCCGCTGTCAATTATAATTCATTTTTCAAAATTTGTCAAGCTTTCCCAACGAAGCGGTGCAACCCGGCATACCAACGAAGCGGTGCAACCCGGCGCCGCTCATTGCCGGATAAACTGATTCAGCTCCGCGCTGTAAACGTAGCCGACGCCGCGGAGTTTTTCTTCAATCTCTGCGGACGGGACGTTCAGATCGTCGCAGAGCGCACCCAGCGAGGGATAAGCGTCCCGCAGTTTTGTGTTCACCACGCTCATCAGGAGCAGCGGATCGTTTGGCAACGTCATTTTTGTTTGCATCCTTTTCTTTATCCGAACACTGCGCTGATATTCCCGGGCGTCAGTTCTTTATAATCCGCCTCGATCCGCTGATCCTCGGGGAGATACTCGGCCTCGAACGCGGCGTATTCCTCCGCCGTCATGGGCTGACGGTCCGTTTCCTTCACACGGTAATAAATGATCCCGTCGCCGTCCGCGTCCTGATCCGCAGGGAACATCTCTCCCGCGATTTCCTTTTCTTCGCTGTATACGCCGCAGATCTGCGTCAGCCGATCGCCCTCAAGCTTCGAAAGCTCATAGGGCCACAAAGAGACGCCCATCTGGTTGTGGCTGGCGTTTTCCTTCACGTAGCCCGTTTTGTAGAATTCCGTTTCCGCGCCGCAGGTCAGGAGCTCCTTCGCGCTGTCGGACGACGCGTCGTATTTCCAGATCTGCGTATGCCAGGACGCCAGAAAGGAAGAGACGAAACGGATCAGCAGCTCCGGCGTCCCGTCGTTGTCGATATCGGCGACGGCGAACCGGTCGGAGGACAGGTCGCTGAAGGTATCAGCCTCGTAATAGTTTTCGGGATGCGCCACAACGTCCTCCACGATCGCCCGGTACGCCCGCAGAGCCGCGGGATCGTTTTCTCCGGGCGCGGGATCGGCAGCACCGGCTTCAGACGCGGGATCGTTCCCCTGCCCGCCGCCGCAGGCGGAAAAGGCCGAAACGCAAAGCAGCAGAGAAAGAAGAACGGCAAGCACCCGATAGTATCGCATCATCACATTTCCCCCTTACGGAATATCTTATGCGGCCGCCGCAGAATTATGCGATCGGTTCAAAATCCGCGGCGCCGTGCTTGCACAGGGGGCAGATGAAGTCTTCGGGCAGTTCCTCGCCCTCGTAAACGTAGCCGCAGATCTTGCACACCCAGCCCTTTTTGCCTTCCGTTTCGGGCTTGGGCTTCACGTTTTCCTGATAATAGGTGTAGGTCATGGTCTCGGCGTCGGAGATGACCCGCGCCTCGGTCACGCTGCAGATGAACATGCCGTGGGTATCGAGATCCACATACTGCTCCACCTTGAGGCTCATAAAGGCGTTGATGTAGTGCGGCAGGAACACGAGGCCGTTGTCGGATCTCAGCGGTTCGCAGTTCTCGAATTTATCCACGGTGCGCCCGCTCCGGAAACCGAAGTTCTCAAACACCTTGAAGGGCGCTTCCACCGAGAGGCAGTTCACGTTCATCACGCCCGTCTGTTTGATCACGTGGTGGGAGTAGTTCGCCTTGTTGATGCACACCGCCACCCGGTTGGGGGTGTTGGTCACCTGCGTCACCGTGTTCACAATGAGGCCGTTATCCTTTTTGCCGTCGTTGCAGGTCACCACGTAAAGGCCGTAGCCGATCCTGAACAGGGCGGTCATATCGTTTTTGTTGGCGGTCTCGCTGCTCTGCGCCAGATATTCCATGCAGAGCTCCTCCGCCATGGCCTCGATCTCTTTCTTGTTGTCGTCGTTCAGGGCGGACCTGATGTGCACGGTCGCGTCCGTGAATTTGATATTCTTGCAGCCCTCCAGCATGCCCTTCATGGTTTTGGCGGCCAGGGGCGCCCAGCTGCCGTTTTCAATGAGGCCCACGGTGCGGTTTTTGTAGCCGCGCTCGGTGAGATGCTCGATGAAGGTGCGCATAAAGGGGAAGATATCCGCGTTATAGGTGGTGGTGGCCAGCACGATCTTGCCGTAGCGGAAGGCGTCCTCCACGCACTCCGCCATATCCTCGCGGGCAAGGTCCGCCACCGAGACTTTGGGGCAGCCCTTCTTTTTCAGGGCGTCCGCCAGCAGATCCACCGCCTTTTTGGTGTGGCCGTAGACGCTTGTGTAGGCGATGAACACGCCCTCGGTCTCCACGCCGTAGGAGGACCAGGTGTTATAAAGATTCAGGTAATAGGGCAGGTTCTCGCTGAGGATGGGGCCGTGCAGCGGGCAGATGGTTTCGATTTCCAGCGCGGCGGCTTTTTTGAGCACCGCCTGCACCTGCGCGCCGTATTTGCCCACGATGCCGAAGTAGTAGCGGCGGGCTTCGCAGGCCCAGTCCTCGTCCGCGTCCAGCGCGCCGAACTTGCCGAAGCCGTCGGCGGAGAACAGCACCTTATCGGCGGGATCGTAGGTCATCAGCACCTCGGGCCAGTGCACCATGGGGGCTGCCACAAAGTGCAGGGTATGGCGGCCCAGGGCGAGGGTATCCCCCTCCCCGACCACCACGCGGCGGTCGGCGAAATCCGTGCCGAAGAAATTCTGCATCATGGCGAAGGCTTTTACCGAAGACACCACCTTCGCGTTCGGATAGGCCTCTAAAAAGCTCACGATATTGGCGGAGTGGTCGGGCTCCATGTGCTGCACCACCAGATAGTCCGGCTTTCTGCCGTTTAAGGCGTTGCCGATGTTATCGAGCCATTCGTGCTTGAAATTCACGTCCACCGAATCCATCACCGCGATCTTTTCGTCCGCGATGAGATAGGAGTTGTAGGCCATGCCGTTGGGGACGATATACTGCCCCTCGAACAGGTCGATCTTATGGTCGTTCACGCCCACGTAAAAAATATCCTTTGAAATGTTCATCACTTTTTCCTCCCATGTTGATATCGTTTTTATTATACTATATCCCCTTCGCGCGGGTCAAGAAATTTTCAAATATTCTTCCGGGCGTTTTTTCGGATTGACAAAAAGCGGCAAAGGGAGTATAATAAAACAAATGTTCCATTATTATCCGGATAAACGGCGGAGGCAGACGCAATGGTAGCGAACGTGCACAGCATGGGGCTCTTCGGGCTCAAAACCTTTATGGTGGAGGTGGAGGCGGACATCACCGGCACCAAATTCCGCTTCGACATGGTGGGCCTGCCCGACACGGCGGTGAACGAGGCCAAGGAGCGGGTGGAAGCGGCGGTGAAAAACAGCGGCTACGCCTTCCCCTTTTCGCACATCACCATGAACCTTGCCCCGGCGGACGTAAAAAAAGAAGGCTCGGTCTACGACCTGCCGATTCTGATCGCCCTGCTGCTCGCCAGCCGCCAGCTCCGTTTTGACCACAGCGACAGCGCCTTTATCGGAGAGTTATCCCTTTCGGGTAAGCTGCGCCCCATCAACGGCGTGCTGCCCATGGTGATCGAGGCAAAAAACGCCGGGATCAAGCGGGTGTTCGTGCCTGCCGCCAACGCCGCCGAAGCCGCGGTGGTGGACGGCATTGAAGTCTACGGCGTGCAGACGGTGAAACAGCTGCTGTACTTTTTATCCGGCGACGAACGGGAGACCGACGAGCCGGAGCTGCAGCAGACGGCGCCCTATATCTTCCGGCAGGGCGATAAGGCCGATCAGCTCCTCGATTTTGCGGACGTGCGCGGCCAGACCTTTGCCAAGCGCGCGCTGGAGGTGGCGGCCGCCGGCGGGCACAACCTGCTGATGATCGGCCCGCCCGGTTCCGGCAAAAGCATGCTGGCCAAGCGCCTGCCCTCCATTTTGCCCGACATGAGCTTTGAGGAGGCGCTCGAAACCACGAAGATCTACTCCGTTGCCGGGGAGCTCAAGCGGGACGGCGGCCTCATCACAAACCGGCCTTTCCGCTCTCCCCACCACACGGTATCGAACGTGGCGCTTTCGGGCGGCGGAACCATCCCGCGCCCCGGGGAGATCTCGCTGGCCCACAACGGCGTGCTGTTTTTAGACGAGCTGCCGGAGTTTTCCCGCTCCACCATGGAAGCCATGCGCCAGCCCATTGAAGACGGCAGGGTGACCATCTCGCGGGTGGCGGGGACGCTCACCTACCCCTGCTCCATGATGCTGGTGGCGGCCATGAACCCCTGCCCCTGCGGCTATCTGGGCCACCCGAAGAAAAAATGCACCTGCACTCCTCAGGCGGCGCAGAAATATCTCTCGCGGGTGTCGGGTCCGCTGATGGACCGCATCGACATACAGATCGAAGTCCCGCCGGTGGATTTTACCGCCCTCACCGCCAAGGAAGGCAAGGAAGAAAGCTCCGCCGAGATCAAAAAACGGGTGGACGCGGCGCGGAAGATCCAACAGGAGCGGTTCAAAGGAACCTCCACCGCCTGCAACGCCAAAATGACCGCGGCGCAGACCCGGGAATTCTGTGTTCTGGACGAGAATACCACGCATATATTAAAACAGGCGTTCGACCGGCTGGGGCTTTCCGCCCGCGCCTACGACAAGCTGGTGAAGCTCTCGCGCACCATCGCGGATCTGGCCGGTGAAGAAACGATCAGCGAAGCGCACCTGCTGGAGGCCATCCGCTACCGGAATCTGGACCGGCGGCTCTACGCGGATCCCTACGAGGACGACGAAGAATAACAGAGGAGGAAACACCATGCGTATCTGCATTTTCGGCGCGTCCAGCGCCACCATAGACGACATCTATCTGAAAGAAACCGAGGCGCTGGGAGAAGCGCTTGCCAAACGCGGCCACAGCCTGATCTTCGGCGGCGGCACCAACGGCCTGATGGGCGCCGCGGCCCGGGGCTTTACCGCAGGCGGCGGCAGGATCGTGGGCGTAGCCCCGCGGTTTTTCGACCTGCCCGGCGTTCTGTATCAGAAGTGCGACGAATTCGTCTGGCCCGATTCCATGCGGGACCGCAAGAAATACATGGAAGACAACGCCGACGCCTTCATCGTGAGCCCCGGCGGCATCGGCACCTACGAGGAGCTCTTTGAAGTGCTCACCTTAAAACAGCTCGCCCGCCACACGAAGCCCATCGTGCTGTTCAATATCAACGGCTTTTTCGATAAGCTGCTGCGGCTGATAGAGGAGGACACCGAAATCGGCTTCATCCGCCCGCAGACTCTCACGCTCATCAGCGTGGCGAACACCATGGAGGAAGCGATCTTCCACACGGAAAACGACGCCGTCGACCCGGAAACCATCAAATTCTACGACGCAAAAA
>CACZOP010000266.1 GCA_902782845.1 Oscillospiraceae bacterium
CCCTGCTTGAAAAACACTGTATGGTGTGATACAATACGGTATATACGCATTGCTGCGTTTTCAGCCTCCTCGGGAGAGACTCCCGAAAACTTTTCGGAAACGAAAGGGGTCCGCTTATGGATAAAAAGCTCGAAAAGATCCTGCCGCTGGTGCAAAAGCCCGCCCGCTATACCGGCGGGGAGCTGAACAGCGTGATCAAAGACAAAAACAGTGTGGATATCCGCATGGCGTTCTGCTTCCCGGATTCCTATGAGATCGGCATGTCGCATCTGGGCATCAAGATCCTCTACGCCCTTGCAAACGCCCGGGAGGACACCTGGTGCGAGCGGGTGTTCGCGCCGTGGGACGATATGGAGAAAAAAATGCGGGAAAACGAAATCCCGCTCTACGCGCTGGAAAGCGGCGACCCCATCCGGGACTTCGACGTGATCGCCTTTACTCTGCAATATGAGTTGTGCTACACCAACGTGCTGAACATGCTGGATCTGGCGGGGCTGCCCGTGCGGGCGGCGGACCGGCAGTCGCTTTCGCCCATTGTGATCGGCGGCGGCCCCTGCGCCTGCAACCCGGAACCGATCGCGGCATTTTTCGACCTGTTTACGCTGGGCGAAGGAGAAGAAGTCAACAACGAGATCCTGGACCTTTACGCGGACTGCAAAAAACGAGGCGCTTCCAAGGCGGAATTCCTGCGGCTGGCGGCGAACATCCCCGGCGTCTACGTGCCCTCGCTCTACAGTGTGCGCTACAACGGGGACGGCACCGTGCGGGAGATCGCGCCCGCAGACGGCGCGCCGGCAAAAATCACAAAACGCATCGTCCGGGATCTTGACGGCGTGTTTTATCCCGACACCTTTGTGGTGCCCTTTATCGAAGTGGTGCACGACCGGGTGACCCACGAGATCTTCCGGGGATGCATCCGGGGCTGCCGCTTTTGTCAGGCATGTTTTCTGAACCGCCCCATCCGCGAAAAAAGCCCCGAAACCATCAACGAACAGTGTAAGGTCCTGTGCCGGAACACGGGCTACGACGAGATCTCCCTCTGTTCCCTTTCGAGCAGCGACTATTCCGGGATCGAGGCGCTGCTTGACAAATTGCTTTCGTGGACGCCGGAGGAGAAAATCAACGTGGCGCTGCCCAGCCTCCGGGTGGATAATTTTTCCGACGAGCTGCTGGAAAAACTCAAAAGCGTGCGCCGTTCGGGACTCACCTTCGCCCCCGAGGCGGGGACCCAGCGGATGCGGGACGTGATCAACAAGAACGTAACGGAGGAAGAAATGCTCGAAACCGCGCGCATCGCCTTTTCGGGCGGCTACAGCGCCGTGAAGCTCTATTTCATGCTGGGCCTCCCCACTGAAACCGACGAGGACGTGGAGGGTATCGGCCTGCTTGCCAAAAAAGTGGTGGACGAATTCTACCGCACACCCGACCGCCCCAAGGGCCGGGGCGTGACCGTGGGGATCAGCGCCTCTTCTTTTGTACCCAAGCCCTTTACGCCCTTCCAGTGGGAGCCGCAGGCCACCCGCGAGGCGCTTTTGCACAAGCAGCAGCACTTAAAAGAAACGCTGCCTTCAAAAAAGATCAACGTGAGCTTCCACGATATCAACACCAGCTTCCTCGAGGCCGTGTTCGCCCGGGGCGACCGCAGGCTGTCCGCCGTGATCGAGGAAGCCTGGCGCCGGGGCTGCACCTTCGACAGCTGGGGCGACAAATTCAAGTTTGACGTGTGGATGGACGTGTTCCGCGATCTGGCGCTTTCGCCGGAATTCTACGCCAACCGCGCCAGGAATTACGACGAGGTCTTCCCGTGGGACCATCTGGACTACGGCGTTTCCCGCGCCTTTCTGCAGCGGGAGGACGAAAAATCCAAAGAGGCGAAAACCACCGGCCACTGCCGCCTCCACTGCGCCGGCTGCGGCGCCAATCAGCTGAACGGAGGGCGCTGCGATGTATGACCTGCGTTTATGGCTCTCGAAACAGGGCAGGATCAAATACGTTTCGCACCTCGATATGTTCCGCATCCTGCAGCGGGCGGTGCGGCGGGCGAAGATCCCGCTGTGGTATACCGAGGGCTTCAATCCCCATCCCTATATTTCGTTTCTGCTGGCGCTTTCGCTCACGGTGGAGGGCAAACGCGAGCCGGTGGATATCCGCATCGTGGACGAGATCTCCAACGAGGAAGTGCTTCGCCGCCTGAACGCCGTGTTCCCCGAGGGGCTGCGGGTGGAGGCCGCGACCGCGCCCCTGCACAAACCCGCGGAAATTGCGTTCGGCGAATACACGGTGCTTCTGGACAAGGCGGAGATCGGAAAAGAGGAACTGGAAAACGCCCTGACAAGCGGCGGATTGACCTGCGAAAAAACAGGGAAAAAGAACGGCAAAAAGGTGACCAAAACCGTGAACGTATCGGAGCATATCAAGCGCTTTTCGGTGGAGGAAACGCCGGAATCGCTGATCCTCTCGGTGATTTTGCCCGCTGGCAGCACCTTTAACCTGAATCCCCTGCAGCTGCTGGAGGGCGTGAGCGCTTATCTCGGCAAACCCGTCGCCGCCGAAAACGCGGTGCGCGAGCGGCTGCTGCGGGCGGATCTGTCGGAATTCCGGTAAAACAGCCGGATGACCGCGATTTTC
>CACZOP010000267.1 GCA_902782845.1 Oscillospiraceae bacterium
ACGGGCACCGCGAAATGACGCCACGCTCCGGGCCGCGGTCCTCCCGGGCATGACGGCTGTTGCGATTAAGCAGCAGCTAAAACTGTTTTGTTAGTGTCAGTTATTGTTTAAGTCGGCGCTTTTAAAGAGGTTCGCCGCCTCTGCTCGCTTATCAGAGCTCAGATTCCCCGTCGAAATCCTTTCGCCCCCGGCTATTCTGAAGTAAGAGGTAAGAGTGAAGAGGTTAGCTTATCCTTTCATTGTGCGTTCAATGTCGCGGGCGGCGGCTTTCCTTGCCGCGTCCTCACGCTTATCATAGAGCTTTTTTCCCTTGCACAGCCCGATTTGCAGCTTGGCGCGGCCGTTGACAAAATAAACGCTTAAAGGGATTATCGCATATCCCTGCTGCTTTGTCAAGCCGAAGAGACGGTTGATTTCCCGCTTGTGCATCAAAAGCCGCTTCGGCCGCATGGGGTCGCGGTTGAAAATGTTGCCCTGCTCATAGGGGGAGATGTGCATCCCGTTGGCAAAGATCTCCCCGTTTTTAATGTGGCACCAGCTGTCTTTCAAGTTCACTTTGCCGGCACGGATGGATTTGACCTCGGTGCCGAAGAGCTCCAGCCCGGCCTCAAAGGTCTCCTCCACAAAATAGTCGTGGTAGGCTTTTTTGTTCTGCGCCACCGATTTGGGGGCTTCTTTTTTTGCCACAGACGCCCACCCCCTTTCCTTGTTTCAGTGCGTATTTCTGTGTTACATCTTTTCGGGCGCTTCCACCTTCAAAAGCCCCAGTACGCTTCCCAGCACCTTGCGGGTGCTGTCGCAGAGGGCAAGGCGGGCGGCGCGCAGGTCGGCGTTTTTAACGTCGCAGCGGCAGGCGTTATAGAACTTGTGGAAGAGGGTGGCAAGCTCCACGGCGTAGCGGGTGAGCCGCGAGGGATCCAGCGTTTTCGCGCCCTGTTCCACTTCGCCCGTTAAGGCGGCGAGGTGGCGGATCAGGTTCTTTTCTTCTTCTGTTGTTAAAAGCAGCGCCTGTTCTTTGGTAAAGCCCGCATAGGCGGCGCCTTCGTCCGCGATCTTGCGGAAGATGGAGCAGATACGCGCGTGGGCGTACTGGCAGTAGTACACCGGGTTCTGGGCGGATTGTTCCACAGCCAGCTCCAGGTCGATGTCGCAGTGGGTGTTGGCCTCGCGCAGGTTAAAGAAGAACCGGGCGGCGTCGATGGGCATTTCGTCCAGCAGGGTCACCAGCGTGATGGCTTTGCCGGAGCGTTTGCTGAGCTTCACGGGCTTGCCGTCCTGCATCAGGTTCACCATTTGCATGAGCACCACCTGCAGGCGATTCGCGTCCACACCCAGCGCCGAGAGGGCGGCCTTCAGGCGCGGCACGTAGCCGTGATGGTCCGCACCCAGCACGTCGATGGCCATATCGAAATTGCGGATGCAGAGCTTATTGTAATGATATGCGATATCCGGCACGATATACGTGTAGAAGCCGTTGGAACGGCGCAGCACGAAATCTTTTTCACAGCCGAACTGCTCCGCTTTGAACCAGACGGCGCCGTCGAGCTCGTAGGTATATCCCCGCTCGGTGAGCAGCTCCACCACGTGTTTTGCCGCGCCGGATTCATGCAGGGTGCTTTCTTTGAACCAGGTGTCGTATTTGATTTTGTATTTTAACAGATCCCGCTCCAGCCCCGCGATGTTCAGGGGCAGGGCGTAATCCACCAGCGCTTTGCGGCGTTCGGTTTCGCTCACGTGCATCAGCGCGTCGCCGTGGATCTCGGCGTAGTGCTGTGCGTGGTCGATGATATCCTGACCGTGGTAGCTGTCTTCGGGCATTTCGATGGGATCGCCGAAGAGCTGACGGTAGCGGATATCCAGCGACAGACCGAATTTCTCGATCTGGTTGCCGCCGTCGTTGATATAGAATTCACGCTCGGTCTCGTAGCCCGCCCAAGTGAGCAGCTCCGCCAGACTGTCGCCGATGGCGCCGCCCCGGGCGTTGCCAACGTGCATGGGACCGGTGGGATTGGCGGAAACGAATTCCACCAACGCCCGTTTGCCGCTGCCGATGTCGGAACGGCCGTAGCCTTCGCCTTTGGTTTTGATCTCCTCCAGCACGTCGGCGTAAAAAGCGGGCGCAAGGAAAAAGTTCAGAAAACCCGCGCCGGCCGCCTCCGCTTTTTCAAAATAGCTGCCCTCCAGCGGCAGGTGGTCGAGGATCGCGCCGGCGATCTTCATGGGCGCCTGCCGGAAAGCCCGCGCGTGCGCCATGGCCGCGTTTGTGGCGTAGTCGCCGTTTTTGCGGTCGGCAGGGATCTCCACCTTAAAGGGCAGAAGCTCCGCTTCGGGGAGGGTGCCGTCCGCCATGGCGGCTTTCAGGGCGTTCTGAGTGAGGGTTGTGATCTGTTCTTGTGCAAGCGTTACGGTGGTGTTCATATCTTCGCCTTCTTTATATAGGATACCTTGGTGTTTTGAATCGTAAAAACTATAATGGATAATTCTTTTTATTCTTCCGTGCTTTTTGCCGGATCCCGTTTTTTTTTCGAAAGGGATAGCTCGCAAGCCAACGCCGAACCGAGGATCAGCACCGCCCCGGCGATACTGCCGAAGGTGGGCGCTTCTTTTAACAGCACGGCGGAAACGACCATGGCCGTGATGGGGTCGATATAGCTGAGCGCGGAGATGGTCTGCGCCTGCAGTCCGTCCATGCTGCCGAAATAGAGCGCGTATACCACGCCCGTGTGCACCACGCAGACAACGAGCAGCAGCAACACGGTTTTGGATGTGAATTCCGCGCCCGAAAAATCATTGTTGAGCAGCAGATAAGGCAGCAGGGCCACAGCGGCGGAAATCAGCTGGATCACGGTTTTCCGGTAGGGGTCGATCCCGTCCAGCTTCTTGTTGAAGATCACCACCAGCGTGTAGAAGCACGCGGCGCCGAG
>CACZOP010000268.1 GCA_902782845.1 Oscillospiraceae bacterium
ATCTCCAGCACGATATAGTAGCCCGCGTTGTGAATGAGGTCGTATGCCGTCACCATTTCGCAGAGCGCCACGCCGATGTTGCCGCAGAGCAGGGTCTTTTCGGGATAGGCCCGTTTCAGGATCTCATACAGCAGGGTGCAGGTGGTGGTTTTGCCGTTGGTGCCCGTGACGCCGATAAAGTGCTGGGGCGCCGCGGCCATATACGCCAGCTCGATCTCGGTGATCACCGGGATCTGCCGTTCCCGCAGGCGTTTTACAAACCAGAGGTTCCCGTTGATGCCCGGGTTTTTCACCGCCAGGTCAAAGTCCCGCTCAAAAACGTCGGGCGTCTGGGGGCAGATCTCCACACCGAGGGCCTCCAGCGCCGGCAGGTCTTTTAATTCTTCTTTGGGCTTTGCCTCGCTCACGGTGACCCGGGCCCCGAGGGAGCAGAGCAGCTTTGCCGCCGCCAGCCCGCTGCGGGCAAGCCCTATGATCAGGATATGCTGATCCCGGAACTGCGCCGCGCGCCCGGTTCCGGCAGTAACGTTCGATTCCATACGATATCCGGCTCCTTTGCAAATGGATAGTTGCTGTTTTTCTTCTTTGTTCAATCTATTATTATAATATATCCGGGGCAAAAGGTCAACGAAAAACAAAAAAATCCGCAAAAAAGAAAAAAACACTTGCAAAAGCAAAAAAGATGTGCTATGATATTCGAGCGTCAAATGGGTGCGGCTCTCCCCGCATCGCAATTCGTACGCAAAATCTACGAAGACGGGCGGTCCTCTGGCGGAAAAGCGAATGAACGTCCAACAAAAAATTACGGAGGTCTACAAATGGACGCAATCAAACTCATGACGCAGGACTGCATCAAAGAACAGCCCCCCGTGGTCGAGATCGGCGACACCGTGCGTGTTTCCGTGAAGATCCGCGAAGGCGACAAAGAAAGAATTCAGGTGTTTGAAGGCACCGTCATCGCCCGCAGAGGCAGCGGCGTTGCCGAAACCTTCACCGTGCGCCGCGTATCCTACGGCGTAGGCGTGGAGCGTGTGTTCCCCATCCATTCCCCCAACGTGGCAGGCGTGGCCGTGGTAAGAAAGGGCCGCATCCGCAGAGCAAAGCTCTACTACCTGAGAGACCGCGTGGGCAAGGCTGCCAAGGTCAAGGAAGCGCTGAAGTAATTTGTTTGTCAGGGACACAATATCGTGTCCCTCTTTTGTTTTTTCGCTGCGGCTGAATTCAGTATTTTTTCAGACCGTTTTGTTAGCATGGGACTATGAAACAGAAAAACCTGAAAGAAAAGGGGATCGTGTGGCTCTATTCCGTCGTCGGGACCTTTCTGGCGGCTATGCTCTGTGTGTTTGCGGCCTTCGTTTTCTTTTTCCGCATCGCCGCGGTGGACGGCGAATCCATGGAGCCCAACCTCCACAGCGGTGAAAACGTGCTGGTAACGGCAACCGGAAAAATGCCCGACTACGGCGAGATCGTCGCCATCAGCAAAAGCGGAAGAGACGGTTATATGGTCAAGCGCGTGGCCGCCCGGGGCGGGGACGTGGTGAAGATCAACTTCAAAACCCACATGCTCACCGTCAACGACCGGGTGATCACCGAGCACTATCACGTGCAGGGCGCCATCACCGTGCAGGGGGACGTGACGTTCCCGCTCACCGTGCCCGAGGGAAGCGTGTTCGTGCTGGGCGACAACCGCAACGATTCGCTGGATTCCCGTTTTACCGAGATCGGCTGCATCCGGCAGGAGGAGATCCTTGGCAAGGTACGCTGCAGGCTTTTCCCCTTTGGATTCATTGAATAACAAAACGCTACAGAAAGGCAGAGACAGGAACTATGGACGACAATATGCAGGACAGAACCGTAACGGCGGCGCCCGCCGACAACGGGGAGCAGACGAACGGGAAAACCGAAACGAAGGAACCGTTTTCGCTGGCAGGCGTCTTCTACGACGCGGTGTCGGTGGTGATTTCCTCCATCGTGATCATTTCCATCGTCTTTACCTTCGGCTTCCGTCTGGTGGGCGTGAACGGAGACTCCATGCTCAACACCCTGAAAACCGACGACTGGCTGGTGGTCACGCCTTATTACGGCGACCCGCACTACGGCGACATCGTGATCTCCACCAAAGAAACGGCGGCGGAGGGTTCCCTTGTAAAGCGCGTGATCGCGGTGGCCGGGGACGAAGTGATGATCGACGATAATGATAACGTTTTTGTAAACGGCGTGAAGATCAATGATACCTACGCGCTGAAAGACGGCGTCCGCAGGGGCGACCGCAGCTATCCCCTCACCGTACCCGAAGACTGCGTGATGCTCATGGGCGACAACCGGGTGGTCTCGTGGGATTCCCGCTATACCGCCATCGGCTTTGCCGAGACCGAGCATCTGCTGGGCAAGGCGCGGCTGCGTCTTTCCAAGGATTGGGATATCTATAAAACCTTCCGCGAGGCGGAGAACAATAAATAATGAAGCTACGGAAAACGCTGAGCGGATCGGCGTTTTCTTTTATGGAGAAACGCTATGCCAGACGCGCAGAAACAAACGGTGCAGTGGTTCCCGGGGCACATGGCGAAAACCCGGCGGCAGATCAAAGAAAGCCTGCCGCTGGTGGACGCGGTTACGGAGCTCAGAGACGCCAGAGTGCCGCTTTCCAGCACCAACCCGGAACTCAACGGCCTGATCGAAAAAAAACCGAAGATCGTGCTGCTCAACAAGGCGGATCTGGCGGACCCGGCGATCACCGCCGCGTGGGTCCGGTTTTACGCTTCCGAGGGGATCCCCGCGCTGGCGGTGGACTGCCGCAGCGGCAGGGGCCTGCAGCTTTACCGCAAAACGGTGAACGAGGTGCTCAAAGAAAAAATCGAGCGTAATGCGGCCAAAGGTATGGCGGGCAAGGCGCTGCGCGTGATGGTGGTGGGCATCCCCAACACCGGGAAATCCTCCTTTATCAACCGCATGGCGGGCAAAGGAACCGCCAGGGTGGAGGACCGCGCCGGCGTGACCCGACACAACAAATGGTATGTGATCGGCGACGGTCTGGAGCTGCTCGACACCCCCGGCGTTCTCTGGCCCAAATTCGAAGACCCGGAGGTGGGGATCAAGCTGGCCTTCACCGGCGGCGTCAAGGATCAGGTGTTGGATATCGAGTCCCTTGCCATGCGGCTGCTGGAGGTGCTCGCCGCCCTTTACCCCGACCGCCTTGCGGAGCGCTATAAGCTGAAGGAGGGCTTTGCCGACCTGCCGTCCTACGAGCTGCTGGAGCTGGTGGCCCGCAGGCGGGGCATGCTGGTTTCCGGCGGGGAAGCGGACACCGAACGGGCCGCGGTGATGCTGTTTGACGAACTGCGCGGCGG
>CACZOP010000269.1 GCA_902782845.1 Oscillospiraceae bacterium
CGTATAATATGAGAAACCCTTAAGGAACCCCCGCGATCGCTTCCGAGCGGCATCCCCCCTTGCCCTGTCTTCACTTTCAGGACAGGCATATCGTTCTCGTTCTTTTATATTATACGGCAAATTGACAAAATAGGCAAAAAAACTTTTACAGAAGCCGTTTGTATTTTCACAAAGGACTTCCGTAAAAGTTTTTCAAAATTTCCTATCAAAAATCGCGTTATCGTAATAACTTAATCGAAAACATCGTGCTCCCGAAGGATTGTAAAGGAAAATCTCACGCCTGCAATTTATCCCAAGCCTCGTTGACTCGTTCCACATAAAGTTCCCGAACGAGGGGCAGCTCGCCCAGTCCCTTTTGGAAGACCTCCACTTCAAATCCTTCGGCCAGAAGCCGCGAACGATGAGAACCGGGGGCGTCGCCCGCCATATCCCGGGACGCGTGGGCGCCCACCGCCAGCATCAGCGGCACCAGCCGCACGCGGCGGATTCCCTTTTCCTTGAGAACCGGCGTAATGTGCTCCAGCCGCGGCCACCCCGCCAGCGTATAGATGAAAGCCCGGTCCCAGCCCGCCATCTCAAACCGCGTTTGCAGCGCCGCGTAAAACGAGTTGGACGGATGCTGCGTGCCGTGGGCCATCACCAGCGCCGCCTCGTCCTCCGCCAAGGGCGGCAATGATTCCCGCAGCGCCTTCGTCAGATCTGCCGCGTCGTCCCGCTGCTCCTCCTGCCCCATCCAATACATCAGCGGCGCGCCCAGCACCAACCGCTTGAACTTCTTCTTGCAGGCGTTGAACAGCTCCACCAGACCGACGTACTCCGCGCCGGGGAACAGATGCAGGGAAGCGATGGCCACCCGCGTGTATCCGGCTTGGAGCAGCGCCCCCAGCGCCTCCTGCGCCGACAGGATTTCCAGCCCTGCCGACTCCTTTACCTTGGCGCGCATGACCGAGGACGTATAGGCCTCGAAAATATCGGTCTCGGGATTCGCCTCGGCGATGGCCTCCATCAACGGCTCCACCGCCGCCGCCCGCGCCTCCTTCCGCGCCGCGCCGTAAGACACCACGAGAAGCGCGTCCACGTTCTCCTTCGCCGCCAGCGAAGGCTCGTCGTGACACAGCACCCCGATCTGCGCCGCGCGCAAAAGCGCCGGGGTCGGTTTCCTGACCTCGTCGTGCAGTTTATATCCAGCGCCTTTATGCATCCGCATCGGCGTTTTATTTTCCATGTCGAAGCCTCTTTCCAAAATGAACATTTACATGAACATATCAACTTTAATTTCATTATATAGTTTCCACGCCGCCCCTGTCAAATACAAATCCGCACAGCCGACAAAAAACTTCCGGGCGGCCGCTCGGAAGTTTCTTATTCCATATTCTCCTTGTCGCTTGTCACCGGCTCCAGCCGATAGACCTCGAAAGCCCCTTTGCCGCATTTCGCGCAGCGGTACCGGGACGGGTGCCTGACCACCGCCCCCGCCCGCAGATAGTAAAACGCGTTCCCGCAGGCGGCGCAAACCACCTTGTAACGGTACAGCGCCTCGGTCTGCCGGATCGCCGTCTTTTCCGAATACACCTGAACGCGAAGCCCCAACGCCCCGTTCAGCGCCTCCATGCCCCGGTGAAAAAGCCCGCCGTGGCCTTCCCTCGGCGGCAGGCAGGCATGCAGCAGCTCGTGGGCGATTACGTCCAAAAGGGCGGCGGCGTTCCCCGGAAAAAAAAGCAGCCCGCTGAAAGCGAGCCGACACGTCCCGTCCTCTCCGCGGGGGATATTGCAGGAACCGTATTCGCGGACGCCGCGCGTGATACGGACGGAAACGACGCGCCGCAGGCGGGCATCGATTCCCGCGTCATGAAGCGCGCTTTCGACGGCAGGGCCGAGCGCGTCGATCAAATCCCGCGCCAAAAGGCGCATCCGCCAAACGCCCGCCGTCTCCGAGAGCCGCGCCTCCGCTATAGCCAACAGCGCCTCCCGCCCCTCCGGCGAGAACAACGCCCCGCCTCTGGGCATTCCCGACGAGGAAGACTCACTCTGCGGACGCGATGGCATTCTTGACCGCCTGCTGCTCTTCCGCCGTCATCGTGTATTTGGACTGTCCGCCCTCGATGGGCTTCACATACGTGCGGGAATCCTC
>CACZOP010000270.1 GCA_902782845.1 Oscillospiraceae bacterium
CATGATCTCGTGGCCGAGGACGGTGGGGTGGACGCCGTCCCAGATCACCGTGCCCGGAGCGCTTTTTTCCACGTAGGGCGCGAGGGCGGACCGGAAAGGGACGAAGACCGCGCCGGCGGCGGCAGCCTCCCGCCGCACCGTTTCGGCGCAGGCGCGCACCAGCTCCACCCGGAACAGGCTCTCTTTGGCGGGGTTTTCTTTCTCCTGCGGGGGAAGGAAGCCAAAAGGCTCGCAGAGGATCAGCCGGCATTCCGGCAGCGCGTTCGCCGTCCGGTCCAGCAATTCCGAAAACTCCCGCGCGAACACGGCGGGCGCGTCCGGGTCGCAGCCCCAGCAGTTGTTCACCCCGATGAGGAGGCTCAGGACCGTGGGACGCAGATCGAGCGCGTCTTCTTTCCACCGCGCCAGCAGCCGCCCGGTATTGTCCCCCGAAACGCCGCGGTTCACGATAAAAGGAGAACGGGGCAGGTTCTCCAACAGGAGCCTGCCCGCGAGCATAAACTGATAGCCGTGCCCCAGCACGTGGTTGAAGTCGCTTTGATTTTCCCCGCGGTTGCCGTGGGTGATGGAATCCCCCTGAAACAGGAGAACATCTTCCGATTTCAGATAGATCATGCCGTCTCCGCCCGCTGTTAATCCTGCTTATAGATCACAGCCATGAGGCTGAGAGGTTCGGTGTCGCTTAAATTCTCGATGGAGTGATAATCGCCGTTTTTGATGAGACACACGTCGCCGGGACGCACCACGGTTTCAGTGCCGTCGTTATCGGTGAAGAGGCCTTCGCCCTCGAGGATATAATAGGGCTCGGTTTCGCCCACGTGCTGATGTCTGCCGATAGAAGACGCGGGATTGATGACGAGCTTTGCGAACATATGCACGTAGTCGTCCGTCATATCCTTGGGCACCACGTGGTAAAAATCCACAGTCCCCTTGCCGCCGCGCACCGCTTCCCGGTGCTGTAAGGTTTCTTTGATTACCATAATACTTTCCTTTCCCGCTGTAAAAAAATCACAGCGAAGCGATCAGCTGGTAGAAGGAGGTGGCGGATTTGCCGTTGGCAAGCGACAGAATCACGGTGCCGTCGTCCTTGACATCCATGCAGGCGATATAGCCGAACATATCGTCGGTGTAGGTGCGGACCTTGCCGGTGATGAGGTTCGCCAAAACGATCGCGGCCACGTCGTCGGTGTTGGCGCCGCGCAGCACACAGTAATCCCCCGAAGGAGACGCCACGAAGAGATCCGCCGAGAAATCCGCAGCCAGGGCGCTGTAGTCGATCTGATTGGTTTCATCCGTAAGCACGTTATACACTTCGCCGGTGTTTTTACGCAGCAGGCAGGAGCCGCTCACAAGGTAGTCTTCCGAAAGCGTGCCCTCAAAGGATCTGATCTCCTCGGGCTTGGCTTCATCCTCGCCCTCTTCCGCTTTTGTCGTCAGCTTCACCAGACGGAAGCCGTCGTTCTGCTTTTCAAAATAGAACACGTCGCCGCCCACGCGCCAGAAATTCAGCGAAGCAAGGCCGGTGGCGAACTTCACGTTGTCCACGTTTTCACCGCTGCCGCCGCTGGTGAGAATATCCACGTCGCCGCTTTCGGCATAAGAAACATAGTAGCGGGAAGACAGGAACAGAACGTGTTCCGCTTTGCCCTGATCGAGGATATCGTTGGTGAACATCTTATAATCGGTGCGCATCCGCGCGTCGATATCGGGCTGCCGCTGATTTTCCGAAAGGAAGTGCGTGGTCTCGTGATCCTTGTTCATGGTATAGATCTCGCTGAACACCTTTTCGTTGGAATAGAAACGGTCGCTCTCCACGTCGATCATCAGCAGCAGGTCCCCCTCTTTTCCGAAGCCGGGGAACATATTCGTCACCTCGAAAAAGCCGTATTCATACAGATTGACGTCGGGATACAGCTCGTTGGTAAACAAGCCGCAGCCGTAGATCTGCTCGTCCGTTTCCACAAGATGGATCACGGCGGGCAGCGTCTCGGAGCCGCACTCCGCGGTCACCTCGTAGCTGTCGGTTTCGTCCAGCTCCGTGAGCGCGTTGTCTTTCAGCTCGTAGAATGCGACCGCCCCTTCCCGGTCCATGGTGTAATACAGGTCCGGGATGGTGGTTTTCAGCACGGGCAGCGCAACGTCTGTGTTCGTTGCGAACAGGTCGCTGTAGTCGCCGCTTTCGGTTTCGCCCGAAGCGTCGCCCGGGGCTGGGGTGAGCCGGTCTTTTTTCGCCTTGTCGATGTCCATCACGCCGGTTACCACAACCGCTGCGACAGCCACCAGAACCACAAACAGAATTGCCAGAATAACTTTGTAACGCTTTGCCATAAGAACCTCTCCTTTAAAGCATATAATCTGTCGTTTGAACTACCGTTCCGTGTTTGAGATAGACCCGGGGAACGCGGCGGCTGATCCCGCAGATGATCTCATAATTGATGGTATTGGTTTCGGAAGCAAGAAGCTCCACCGGAAGGATCTCCCCATGATCGGCGCCGAACACCGTTACGGTCTGCCCCTCCCGCGCGTCGGGAATATCGGTGACGTCCAGCATACACTGGTCCATGCAGATGTTGCCCACCACCGGCGCTTTTTTTCCGTTCACCAGCATATAGCTCCGGTTGGAAAGCCCCCGACGGTAGCCGTCCGCGTAACCGATAGGCACGGTGGCGATGCGTCGCGCCGACGGCGTGAAATAAGCCCGGGAATAAGAAAGCGGCGTGTCCGCGGGCACCTCCTTGATGAGCGAGATTACAGTTTTGATCTCCATCAAAGGCTTGAGCGGCACCGATTTTTTGGTTTCCTCCGACGGATAGAGCCCGTAGAGGATGATGCCGGCCCGCACCATATCCAGATTCATCTCGGGATATTCCAGAATGGCGGCGGAATTGGCGCAGTGGCGCAGCTCGAACTTGATCCCTTCCGTCCCGAGCACGTGAACCGCGTTCAGAAACAGGTCGTATTGCAGGCGGGTGAACGCCTCCCCGGCCGCGCCGCAGTCGGCGCTGGAAAAGTGCATGAAGATCCCCTCGGGATACAGCCCCGGCAGCCGGCAGGCCTTTGCCGCCTCCATGAGGAACGGATGGTCCTCGGCGGTGTCGTGATACACGAAGCCGATCCGCCCCATGCCGGTGTCTATTTTTATATGCGCGTTGACTTTAACGCCGCTTAAAACCGCGGCTTCCGACAGCTTTTCGGCGTAAGAAAGCGAATACACCGCCTGCGAGATCCCGTTGAGCGCCAGCTTATCCGCCATTTCGGGGGGCGTATAGCCCAGAATCAGCACCGGCTTTTCGGTTCCCATGCGCCGGAGCTGGAGCGCCTCCGAAAGATTCGAGACGGCAAACCAGTCGGCGCCCGCCTCGTCCATGGCGGCGACCGTATGCGCGTAGCCGTGGCCGTAGCAATCCGCCTTCACGGTGGCGCACAGCTTTGTTCCGGGCTTCAGCGCCCGTTTGATCTGCCGGATATTCTCCTGCGCGGCGTCCAGATCGATCTGCGCCCAGGTCCGGCGTATTATCTGTTCCAAAAGAAACGATCACCTTTCTTGCGTCAAAATATGATTTTTATAAACGGGCAACGGAACCGCCCGCCGGGGCGATCCCGGAAAAAACGCTTTTGAAAATATACTGCAGATACAAAACGAACCGTTCGGCAAAAACCGTGAACCGCTGCAGACGTCCGTTTTCGCTCTGCTGCGCGCCGTAACCCGGCACGCTGCCGGCGTTATCGCTCACGCCGTCGCCGTCGAAGCCGAATTCATACAGCAGGGGATAGAGAAGAACCGCCAGAAAATACTCGCCGGGCTTCACCCCGCCGAAAACGGAAAAGCACAGCGCCGAAAGCGACGCGGCGATCCCTTCGTCCCCGCTTCTGTGCAATAAGCGGTTGGCGGCGGCAAGGAACACTTCGTCCCCCACGCCCGCAAGGTCGGTACGCAGCAGCAGCGCGGCGGTTTTCAGCAGTAGCCGCACGGCGGGGGTATCGGGAGAATGGGGTTCCTCTCCGGCGTAATGGGCGGCGGCCAGATCGGTCGCCAGATCCCACGGGGTTTCGTATGCCGTTTCGGGCAGCGTCATGTTATACCGCGCCGCAGCCTGCATGAGACCGCCTTCCCCGGCGTAGGGTGTTTGCAGAAGACGCAGCAAACCGCCCACCGCGGTTTTCACCGGCGGGTAATAAAACGCGGACGGATCGATCCCCAGTTTTTCGTCCGAAAGCGAAAGCGAAAGCCGGTAACGGATCCCGGTTTTTAAAAAGCCTTTTGCAAAACCGTTGCAGTCCGTTTGCAGCATCCGGAGCTGCTCCTCCGTGTAGCCCGCCGTTCCGGCGGACAGAGCCGCCGTATCGACAGACGTGATCTCCGGCGCTTCGTAGGCGATCAGACCGTCGGTCAGAGTAAAGATCCGGTAAGAAAGCGGATACATCGAAAGCGACGTGGTGGCAAAATCAAAGATCGTGTTCCCGGCGGGGGAAGTGAACGACCGCGCGTCGGAACAATGCTCGTGCCCAGTGAGCGCCAGCCGGATGCCCGCGTCCGCGAAGAGCGCCGCGGTGGAAAAATGGAAGCGCACGATAAAATCGTGGCTCACGACCCGTTGGGCAGGCAGATGGTCCAGCAGATTGTGGTGCATCATCAGAACGGGCTGCCGGCCGTCTTTTTTCGCCTGCGCCGCGGCCTTCAGCACCCAGTTGATTTTTTTGATCGTCATACCGTCCTCGGTGGATTTGGTCCGGCTGCAGGAATCCAGCGCGATCAGGCGGTAATTCTCCCCCAGATCGGCGGTGTAGGAGCAGTCGTCGTCGCCGCGGCTCAGCGCCTTATCGTAGCCGAAATCGGCGTAGATCTTTGTAAAATCGTCAAAGGAGGTATCGCCGGGATTCATCGAAGCGTCGTGGTTGCCGTTGATCACGAACACGTCCTTGCCGCTGTCCCGCTCAAAGGCGGCGAGCTTTTCCGCCACCGCGCGGTGGTCCTCCGGACGGAATTTTCCGTCGTCCGCCAGATCCCCGGAGATCAGCACATATCGCACCGCGTCGTTTCCGGCGCACTGCCGCAGGAATGCATCCAGGATAAAACCGCTTTCGTTCTCCATGGCGCAGCGGCGGTTGGCGTAAAAATACAGCGGGTCGTCGTTCGTTTGCTCCAGCGCGGCGTCGGCAGGGTTATAATGCAGATCGGAGGCCACGGCAAAGCACAGCGCGCCATCCGGCGCCGCCGCAAAGCACGGCAGCACGGCCATCAGCGGCAGAAAAACCGATAACGCCGCCGCA
Organism: Oscillospiraceae bacterium; assembly: GCA_902782845.1. GTDB lineage: Bacteria > Bacillota > Clostridia > Oscillospirales > Acutalibacteraceae > RUG806. Next base: position 5,272 of record CACZOP010000270.1, read on the forward strand.
AGCAGTTTTTTCGCACACCCCCGGGGAACGCGCATAACCTCAGCACCTCTTAATCCTTCATTCTGAATTCTGCGTTATTTAATATTTGCGCCTTTTTTCTTCAGCGCGGTCCTTGCGCCGTATTTCTTGCGCTTGGCGGCAAAGATATACTGATAAACGGCGTGGGGCGCTTTCACGGTGGCAAGCTCCGACAACACCTTGGGATCCAGCGGCGACGGGTCCTTCACGTTGATCTGCACGCCCCCGGCTTCACGCCGCGCGGCGGCAAAAAAGTCCGCATCCGGAAGAAAGTGAAGGTTCGGCGCCGTCCGCCAGCGTTCCGGCACGTCCGCTTTCGCGCTTTCCCGCAAAAACAGCTCAAAGAAGGGGAACCTGCCGTTGTACAGAGAATCCACAAACCCTTCCAGCGCTCCGGTGTCCCGGAAATCGCCCAGAAGGCTCACCATGGGCAGCGCCGCGGCGTCCGCCCGGCTGATATACATGGCAGGCAGCCGCAGGTCCGCAAAAGCTTTTTCTATTTTTTCTTTCCGTTCTCTTGTCATCAGCGCCGTGAGCTGATCGTATTTCGTTTGCAGCGCAGCGATATCCTCGTCCGTCAGATACCAGAAATAACGGTAGAAACGGTCGGTCAGCACGGAAAAATACAGGTAGATTGTTTCCTGATACACGAATTCGTCGCCGTCAAACGCTTCGGTTTCCTCCTCCAGCAGAGTTTTCACCGTGGAAAGGATCTCGTCGTAGACCCGGCAGCAGACGGCAAGGTTCTGGCCCGAGGGTGCGGACCCGTCACGGAAGCCCCGGCGGAACACGCCGGAAGCGTCGTCGTAGATCGCGCCCGTCACGCCGCCGAGCTTGGCGTCGCATCGGAACACGCATTCCGCCGTAAACGCCGCCGTATAGAACACGGGCGTTTCGGGAAAGCGCAGAGCATACAGGTCGAAAAACTTCTTTTTATACACGCAGCCGGCATAATCCAGCGTGTGCAGAAAGGCGTTGTCGAAACGGTCGACAGAGGCCGACACCGCCAGCATCTCCCGCCAGGGCTCATAATAGGGCTCGTTTTCGCCGGAGATATAAAGCCGGGGCAACATGATATCGGGGTTGTGCTTTTCCGCCGTCGCCAATATCGCTTCCACCGAATCCGGCGCGAGATAATCCCCGGGCTCCATAAAGAGCAGCAGGGGCGTTTCGGCCAGAGAGACGCCCAGATTCCGCGCCGCCGCGGGCAGGCATTCTTCGGTTCTTTTTAACGAAAAGCCCACGTATTCCGCACAGTAGCTTTCGGCAAGCGCGGCCGTTTCCTCATGGCCGCCCCGCAGAACGATCAGCACCTCGAATTCCTCGGTGGACTGCTCGCAAAGGGATTCCAGCGTTTTTTTCAGATCGGCGGCTTCGTCCTTCGCCGTGACGATCACGGTGAGTTTACTCATAACGCAAAAGCTCCTTATGATTCTTGGTCGGTTGCGGAATTCCGCCGCTGCAGAATTTCCTCCGCCCGCGTGAGATCTTCGGGCCAGGTGATCTTGATGTTGTCCCGATCCCCTTCCACCAGCGCAACGGGACGGCCGAAATAAGCGTAAACGGAGCAGCCGTCGGTCATACGGTCAAACTCCGCCGGCGGGATCTCCCTGCAAAGCGCATACAGCGCATCTCCGGCAAAGCTCTGGGGCGTCTGGGCGTGATAAACCGTGCTGCGTTCCGGCACGCTGTCGATCACCCTGCCGTCGGCGCTCAGAAAGATGGTATCGGTGGCGGGGACACAGGTATTGCATGCGCCGAGTTCCCTTGCCGCCGCGATGTTGTCGGCAATGATCCGCCCGGAGATAAAGGGACGTACCGCGTCGTGAGTGAGCAGTATGCTATCCTGCAGCAGACCGTTTTCATCCAGATACTCCAGTATTTTCAGAAGCGTGCCGCTGCGGGTGGCGCCGCCTTCGATCACATGCACGGGGCAGGATTCCGTCCCCTCTTTTTGCACGAGATCGCGGGTTGTTTCAAGGAACGCCGCCGGAACACTGATGACGCAGGCGTCCACAAGCCCGCTTTGCACAAACGCGCGCAGGCTGTGAACAAGCACCGGTGTGCCGCCGATGTTCAGAAACTGCTTGGGAACCGCCCCGCCCATGCGGGCGCCGCTCCCTCCGGCCAACAGCGCGGCGATCACCATAGCGCTCCCTCCTCAGAATGCAAATCAACATATAATTATATATATTATAACATAATGCCTTTGCAAAATAAAGCCCTATTTTAAACTTTTACAAGAAAAGACCTGCCGCCCGAAACCGGGAAGCAGGTCCGTTTGTTTTTGCAATCGTCTGACTGTCTTTTACAGTTATTTGCCCTTTATAAGGGAAGCTGTTCTCAGGCTTCCTTTTTCTTTTCGATCGCGCGGTGGATAGCCTTGCCGAATTCAAACACCGGGATGGTAGAAAGCGCCAGCGTAAACGAAATCAGCACGTCGTTCCAATCGAGATTGAACTGAATGCCGCCGCCGTCCGCCGGATCAAAGAACACGTTTGCAAGGCTGGGGATCAGAACAGGCACCATGGTGAGCGCTACGGTTACAACGAACGCGCCGATCAGCCACCAGTTCATATTTTTGAACATGCTCTTGCTGAACAGAGAGCCGCTGCGGGAACGCATGTTGATGGCGCAGAAGATCTCGCCGAAGTTCACCGCAAGGAACGCCATGAACATACCCTCAAGGCAGGCATTATGCTCGGTCACATTCGCGCCGAAAATCATTTTAAGACCCTGCCCGAAGGACGTGATCTGTGCGGCGTTCGCCTCAAAGAAGCCGATCACAAACGCGGCGATCTCAACAATCGCAAGGTAAACGCCCTGCCAGACCATATCAAATCCGGCGCCGTGAGAGAAGATACCGTCGGTTGTGGCGCGGGGTTTGCGGCGCATCAGATCCCCTTCCGCCTTTTCCATGCCGAGCGCAAGGCCAGGCAGGGAGTCGGTGACCATGTTCACCCAAAGCAGGTGGACAGGCGAAAGGATCGTAAAGTTGAAGATGGACGCCACGAACATAATGATCACTTCGCTCATGTTGGTGGAAAGCTGGAACTGCAGCACCTTGCAGACGTTGTCGTAGATTTTGCGGCCTTCCTCCACGGCGTTCACGATGGTGGCGAAGTTATCGTCCGCCAGCACCATATCGGCCACGCCCTTGGTGACGTCGGTGCCGGTGATGCCCATGCCGATGCCGATA
>CACZOP010000271.1 GCA_902782845.1 Oscillospiraceae bacterium
ACCATCCTCGCGGTCGGGCGGCTGAAAGACCGTTTTTATGAGGACGCCGCAAAGGAATACTGTAAGCGCCTCTCCGCCTACGCAAAGGTGAATATCCTCGAGATCCGCGCCGCCGACCTGCCGGACCGCCCCTCTGGGGCGGAGATCTCCGCCGCGCTGGAAAAAGAGGGCGCCGAGCTCCTCAAAAAGCTCCCCGCCGACGCGGCCGTGGTCTCGCTCTGCGTGGAAGGGAAGCTGTATTCCTCCGAGGGGCTGGCGGACTTCCTCGATCAAACCGCTCTCGGGGGCACGTCCCACGTGGCGTTCATCATCGGCGGATCCTACGGCCTCAGCGAAGAAGTCAAGCGCCGCTCGCAAGCGCGGCTTTCCATGTCGAAAATGACCTTCCCCCACCGCCTCGCCCGCGTGATGCTTCTGGAGCAGCTCTACCGCGCCTGCAAAATCAGCCGGGGCGAGCAATATCATAAATAAAGCCCCTGCGCGGAAGGCGGAGGCCGGAATCTGCCGCCGGTTCGGCGTTCAGCCTTTCGGCAGAATCATAAAAACAAAAAAAAGGACAGGTCGCGCGATCTGTCCTTTTTTGAATCGTAACAAGTTTAAAACTCAGTTCTCCGTCAGCGTCAGCCACGCTTCTTCCAGCGTATCCGCGGCGGCGGTCAGTTCCTCCAGCTCCGCGGTGAGGGCAAGCACCTGCTCGTAGTCCGCGGCCACCTCCGGCGTCTGGAGCAGCGCGGCGGTTTCTTCCTTCCGGGCTTCGATCTCCTGCAGCTCCCGTTCGATTTTCGTCAGCTTCGCGGTCTTCTGCCGTTCGGCTCTGCGGGCGTCCTTGGTCTGCTGCCAGGCGTTGGGCTTTTTCCCGGGCGCGCCGCTTTGCTGCGGGGCGTTTTCTTTTATGCGCCGGGCTTCGGCATAGGCGTCGTAGTTGCCCTCTAGGCTTTTCACGGCATCGCCGTCAAAATAGAGGATGCGGTCGGCCAGGCGGTTCACGAAATACCGGTCGTGCGAAACGCAGAACAGCGTGCCCTCATAGGCCGCCAGCGCCTCTTCCAGTATCTCGCGGGAGGCGGCGTCCAGATGGTTGGTGGGCTCGTCCAGCAGCAGCAGGTTCGGCTTTTTTAAGATCAGCTCCAACAGCGCCACCCGCGCGCGCTCGCCGCCCGAAAGGGCGCGCATGGTTTTGTCGATGTCGTCGTTCCTGAAGCAGAACGCCCCCAGATATCCCCGAAGCTCCGGCACCGTCATGCGCGGGAAGGCGTCGTAAACCTCCACGATCACCGTTTTATCGCTTATGAGCGCCGTCTGCGACTGCTCAAAAAAGCCCGGCACGGCGTTCTGGCCGAAGCGGCAAAAGCCCGCGTCGGGGGGCAGGCGGTGCATGAGGATCTGCAGCAGGGTGGATTTGCCGCAGCCGTTGGGCCCCAGCAAAAAGACCTTTTCTCCCCGGCGGACCGAAAAGCCTACGTCCCGGAACAACAGCTTGCCGTCGTAGCCCTTCGTGAGCCCCTCGGCATGGATCACCTCGTCCCCGGTGCGCACCACCTCGCCGAAGCGCAGCCTGAACGTGCTTTCTCTCGGCGGCAGCTCGGGCAGCGAAGCTTTGATGCGCTCGATCTGCTTTTCCTTGCTGGCGATGGTGATATAGTTGCGCTCCCGGTTGAAGCGCTTTTGCTGCTCGATCATTTTTTGGAGGCGTTCGATCTCCAGCATCCCTTTTTCATATTCCCTGCGGTCGCTTTCCAGCCGCTGCTCCCGGTTTTTGATAAAGGCGCTGTAGCCGCCCTTGCCCACGGTCAGGCGTTTGCCTCGCAGCTCCATGGTTCTGGCGGTCACCTTGTCCAAAAAATAGCGGTCGTGGGAGATCACGATCAGCGCGCCGCCGAATTTCGATAAAAAATCCTCCAGCCATTCCACGCTGTCGATGTCCAGATGGTTGGTGGGCTCGTCCAGCAGCATCACGTCGGGGGCGCTGAGCAACAGTTTTCCGAGGCTCAGCTTCGTGCGCTGGCCGCCGCTGAGCGCCGATACCGGCAGGGCCTCCTCCGCTTTTGTAAAGCCGAGGCCCGCAAGGGCGGAGTGGGTGCGGGCAACGTAAGTCAGGCCCCCCTCGGCCTGGAAGGCGTCGGTCAGGGCGCTTTGTTCTTCTATGTATTCCTTTACCCTTCCGTCGGTGAGCGCCACTTTTTTGTGGAGTTCCTCCAGCCGGGTTTCCATCTGCATCAGGGGCGCGAAAACGGAGCGCAGCTCCTCATACACCGTGCGGGGGCTGTCGTGGCAGGCGTGCTGCTCCACACAGCCGATCTTCACGTCCGCGGCAAAAAAGAGCTTCCCCTCGTCCGGGGTCAGCTCTCCGGTCAGCAGGCGAAAAAGGGTGGTCTTCCCGCTGCCGTTTACCCCGATGCATCCGATCTTGTCGCCCTTTTCCACCGAGAAGGTCACGTCCCGCAGCACGGGCGTCTGTGCGAAGGAAAGGCTTACGTTCTGGCAGGTGATCAGCGACATGGGCGTTACGTTCTGGTTTCCAGCACGGTCATGGCGCCTTTGAGCGTGTAGCGCCCGTGGGCGGCGGGCACAAAGAGGCTCGCGCCTTTTTTCAGCTCCAGCGTCTGTTCGCCGCTTTCAAGGGTCCCTTCGCCGTCCAGCACCAACAGCGAAACAAAGCTGGTCTCGTCCGCTGCGTCGGTAAATTCGCCGTCCACCAAAAGCCGCGTCATCCGGAAATACCGGCAGGCCGTCAGCAGGGTTTTCGTGCCGCCGGCAAAGGTTTCCGTTTCGCCCCGGGGCGAAAAGTCCGCTGTCGGGATCCTGAGATCCGCCACTTCGGCGGCTTTGTCAATATCCAGATCCCGGGGACCGCCGGTGGTCGGGTCCGGGCGGTTGTAGTCGTAGAGCCGGTAGGTGGTGTTGGAGCTCTGCTGCACCTCCGCCAAAAAGATGCCCTTGCCGATGGCGTGGAGCATGCCGGCGGGGATGAATACCGCGTCGCCCGCCTTTACGGGCACGTAGTTCAGGATCTCCGTGATGGTCTGATCCTCGGCGCTCCTCGCCAGCTCTTCTTTTGCGGTGGGGCGCTTCACGCCGTACACCAGCTCCGCGCCCGGATCGGCGGCGACGATATACCAGGCCTCGGTCTTGCCGTTCCCTATTTTCATTCTGCGGGCGTAGTCGTCGTCCGGATGTACCTGGATCGACAGCTTGTCGTAGGCGTCGATCAGCTTGATGAGGATCGGGAAGTCGGCCTTATCCGCGTTGTGCGTGCCCCACACGCTTTTGTCTTCCGCTTCCAGCGCCTCGGCCAGGGTCTTCCCCCGGTATACGCCGTTTTGCACCACCGAGGGGCCGTCGGGGTGCACCGAGAGCATCCACGCTTCGGCAATGTTCCCGTATTTTTCGTTGTTCGGGAAGCCGTAGTCCGTGTGGAGCTTCTGCCCGCCCCAGATGGTGCCTTTTATCATGGGATAAAGGGATAAGATCTCTTTCATCGTTTTCACTTTCTTTCTGTGTCATAATATTCCACAAAACAGTATACCAAAAAAAGCGGTTGCCGTCAATCATCTTCTTCGCAATTCCCGAAAACCGGCAGCAGGCATCTGTTTTTGCAGCTTCCGCAGTCCTTCAGGCGGCTGCAGCGGATCTCCCGCGTTCCGTTGTGGAAGGTCGTTTCCTCAAACACGATGTTTCTTTCCATCACCCAGCAATACTGCTCATACGTCCGGCTGTGCTTCTTCATGCCGATACCTCCATCCTCTCTCTACATTAGTATTGTGTTTTTCGCCGGAAAAATGAACGGTTCCGCGCTTTTGTTAAAAATCGGCATATTCCACAGACGGACGAACATACAATACAGCAGAAAAGCGAAAAAATCGGTCCCGCACCGGGCATGGGCCTCTCTTCTGCGGGACCGGCGGGAGGAAACAATGAATCTGATCACGGTGCTCTTCGCCCTTGCCGGGGCGGCGGTGGTGTTGTATGCGCTTTGCGGCGGGCGTCTGCGCCCTCTGCTGCTTTCGGCGCTTTCGGGGATCGCGGCTTTCTTCGCCGCGGATTTTTTAAGCGGCTTTCTGCCCATCCGCCTGCCCCTGAACGCCTTTACGCTGGCGGTGAGCGCCTTCGGCGGCCTGCCCGGCGTCATGCTGCTGAATATCCTGTTTGCGATCATGTAAGTGAAAAACAAATCGGGATTTTTTTAGCCGTCAGCGGTCAGCCGTCGGCGGTCAGCGGTCAGCC
>CACZOP010000272.1 GCA_902782845.1 Oscillospiraceae bacterium
GTCCTGCCGAATTTCAGGTCGCCGCATAACCCCACCGTAAGGCCCGAAAAGGTCCCTTTTTCGCGGTGGATGGTCAACAGATCCGCCCGCGTCTGGGTGGGGTGGCAGTGGCCGCCGTCGCCGCCGTTGATCACGGGGATGGTCGCGTTCTGCGCCGCCACCAGCGCCGCGCCTTCCTTGGGGTGGCGCATGGCGATGATGTCCGCATAGCAGCTCACGGTTTTCGCGGTGTCCGCCACGCTCTCGCCCTTGGCGGCGGAGGAGGTGTTGCCTCCCGCCACCGAAAGCACGTTGCCGCCCAATTCATACATGGCGGCCTCAAAGCTCAGCCGCGTGCGGGTGCTGGGCTCAAAAAACAGAGTGGCGAGCTTCTTCCGGCGGCAGGCGTCCGCGTAGTCGTCCGGCCGGTCGATGATGTCGCGCGCCACGGCGATCAGCGCTTCGATCTCCTCGGTGGAGAGGTCTAAAATGTCGATCACGCTTCGCATATCAGTCCCTCCAGCTTTCGTCCGCGGGGTTGTTCCGGAAGCGGATAAGTCTTGCAACGTCCTCTTTCGCGATATATCCGTCCTCCGCGGCAACCGCGGCGATGCAGTCGAAATCCGTGAGCGATACGTTTTTCACGTTGGCGGCGGCAAGCCTGTCCAGCCCCTTCTGCATCCCGTAGGTGAAAATGGAAACGATGCCGAGCACCTCGGCGCCTGCGTTCCGCAGCACGTCCACCACTTCCAGTACGCTTCCGCCGGTGGAGATGAGATCCTCCACTACAACCACCTTCTGCCCGGCTTCGAGTTTTCCCTCAATCTGGTTCTGCCGGCCGTGGTCCTTTGCGCCGGAGCGCACGTACCCCATTGGCAGGCCCATCAGGTGGGCGGTGATGGCGGCGTGGGCGATGCCCGCGGTGGAGGTGCCCATCAGCACTTGGGCTTCGGGGTAGTTTTCCTCAATCAGTTTTTTAAGGCCCTCTTCCACGTCGGTGCGTACCTCCGGCGCGGTGAGCGTCAGCCGGTTGTCGCAATACACGGGGCTTTTGATGCCCGAAGCCCAGGTAAAGGGCTCCTCGGGGCGGAAAAACACCGCCTTGATTTTTAAGAGATCCTTTGCGATTTGCGTTTGCAGATTCATATACTGTCTCCTTTTTGTTGGTTATATTTCAGCTGAACCACGAGCCGTTATATTTTTTCTGTGCTTTGTGCAGCACGGTCAATCCGGAAAGAAATCCCGTGAGCATCGGGACCCACCAGAACGCGGATTTTATCAGATTGAAAACGCCCGTCACACAGATGCCGGCGCCGATCAGGAGCAGGCCGATCCCCACGAGCCGGGTATAGGCGGGAACGTCTTTTTCTTTTACGTTTTTATAATGGTAGTCGTGCAAAAGGGATATCTTCTGTTTCAGCCAGATCAGCAATCCCAAGCCGATGCACAGAGCGCCTGCCGACGCTTCTGCTATGAAACCAACGATCACGTTTTTTCCCTCCGCGGCGCACATTTTCAGCCGGAAACCTCAGCCGACAAACTCCCTGACGCAGCGTTCATATGCCGCCACGGGGTCGGCTGCCGCCGTGATAGGTCTGCCCACCACGATATAATCGGAGCCGATGCGTCTGGCTTCGGCGGGGGTCATCACCCGCTTCTGGTCGCCCCGGTCGCCGTCGGCAAAGCGCACGCCGGGGGTCACGGTGATAAAGTCTTTTCCACAGCGGTCGTGTACCCTCTGCGCCTCCAGCGGGGAGCAGACCACGCCGTCCAGTCCCGCTTTTTTCGCGTTCGCGGCATAGTGCAGCACCACGTCCGCAATGGGCTCTTTAATGAGCAGGTCTTTTTCCATGGTCTCCTGGTCGGTGGAGGTGAGCTGCGTCACGGCGATGAGCAGCGGGCGGCTGCCGTCGGGGCGGGTAAGGCCCTCGATCGCCGCTTCCATCATGGGCACCGTGCCGGAGGCGTGCAGGTTCGTGATATCCACGTCCAGCTTCGAAAGCACCGCCATGGCTTTTTTCACGGTGTTCGGAATGTCGTGCAGTTTCAGGTCGAGGAAGATCTTATGCCCCCGTGCCTTGAGTTCTTTTACAATGGCGGGGCCCTCGGCATAGTAAAGCTCCATCCCGATCTTCACAAAGGGCTTTTTGCCGGTGAATTTGTCTAAAAATACTAAGGTTGCCGCTGCGCTCGGAAAATCGCAGGCGACGATCACGTCTTTACCCATGGTGCGCGCCTCCTATCATATCGTTCAGGGATCGGATCCCGTATTTTTCCATAGTCCCCGGCAGGGCTTCGATGATTTTTTTGCTTGCGAGGGGATCCACAAGGTTCGCGGCGCCCACTTCCACTGCCGTGGCGCCTGCCAGCATCATTTCGATCACGTCCTCAGCGGAGGAAACGCCGCCCATACCCACCACGGGGATCTTCACGGCGTTTGCAACCTGGTATACCATCCTGAGCGCCACGGGGAAGATCGCCGGGCCCGAGAAACCGCCCATTACGTTGGCGATCACGGGCTTTTTGGTTCTTAAGTCGATGCGCATCCCCAGCAGCGTGTTGATGAGGCTGATCCCGTCCGCGCCCGCGGCTTCAACCGCCAGAGCGATGGAAACAATGTCGGTGACGTTCGGCGAGAGCTTCACGATCACCGGTTTGGTTGTGACCGCCTTCACCGCTTTTGTGACTGCCGCCGCCGCTTCGGGGTCGGTGCCGAAGCTCATGCCGCCGCCGTGGACGTTGGGGCAGCTGACGTTGACCTCCAGCCAGCCCACCTGGGGCTCCCGGTCCAGCTTTTCGCAGGTGTAGGCGTAGTCTTCCGCCGAAAAGCCGCTCACGTTTGCCATCACGGGCTTATGGAAGCAGGCCTTCAATTTGGGGAGCTCCTCGGAGATCACCTTTTCCACGCCGGGATTCTGCAGCCCCACGGCGTTGATCATGCCGGCGGCGCACTCCGCGATGCGCGGGGTGGGGTTCCCGAAGCGGGGCTCTTTTGTGGTCCCCTTGAAAGAAAAGGTCCCCAGAATATTAATGTCGTAGAGCTCCGCGAACTCGTAGCCGTAGCCGAAGGTGCCCGAAGCCGGGATCACGGGGTTGTCGAGCCCGATCCCGCAAAGGGTAACGCGGGTGTTTTTTTCTGTTGTCATATCGGTTCCTCATTTCGGGAGAGCGACAAGTTGGAATTTGATCGTGTGTTTACCTTGACCATAAAACCGAAAACCATCTGGAATTCCGTAGGGGGCGTCGCCTCGGCGCCCCGCAATGAAC
>CACZOP010000273.1 GCA_902782845.1 Oscillospiraceae bacterium
GCGGCGCGATAGCATTCCAGAATCTCCGCTTTTCCGGACGGCATACCGGCGGCGACCGCAAGCGGCGCGAACGCTCCCATGCAAAGCGCCAGCGTCAGCAGCATACAAACGCTTTTTTTCAGTCGTTTCATCTTCGGTTCTCCTTTTTTGTCTTGTGCGCGGGGTTCAGAATCCAAGCGCGTCGTTCACCAATATCACGTGGATGCGGTCCTTATGCCGCGAAAAACGGGTGATGAGGAACTGGCAGCAGATGGTGTCGGGAGATTTGCAGTTCATGCAGGATCCCGTTTTGCAGCAGGGCGTATCCAGCCCGAACCGCTGGGCGTTGACGGGCGCCGCCACGTTCCGCGCCCGCTTCATGGCGGAATCAAGGTCGGCGCACACCTTGTTCATACCCACGATAAACAGCACCTTTTTCGGGCCCTGCGCGATGGCGGACACGCGGTTGGAATTGCCGTCGACGTTCACAAGTTCCCCGTCTTCCGTCATGGCGTTAACAGAGGAGAGAAAGAAATCCGCGTCGTAGGCGGCAAGCATTGCCGCGCGCTTGTCTTCCGTTTTATCTCGATCGATATAATTGTATTTTCCGTTTTTCAGCGCATCCACAAGGCCGATCTCATGCGCGCTCATACAGCCGCCCATGGCAACGACGCTCCCCTCGGGGATGAGCCGGAGCGCCTGCGCCAGCGCGCTTTCTTTATCCGGCGCGTAACAGCCTGTCATATTGCGGGACGATAGGCCTTTGATGACCTTTTGTGCCAACAGTTCGTTTCTGCGAAAGATATTCCCGTTCATATCGTTTCCTCCGTAAACAGTCTTTTTATCTTCGATTTCAGGCAAACAGATGTACCAGCGCGCTGAACAGCGAGCGGAACAGATTCACAAAGCGCAGCAGCAAGGTAAATATCCCCGCGTCCTTCTCTTCTGCAGGGGCGGTATTTTCCGCCGTTACCCGCACGGTCCCCAGCTTCACGCTGCCTGTGTAACGGTACAGGACGTTTTCATAGTTTGCGGGGTCCTCTTCGTGCAGCGTAAACACCCGGAAACCGTAAGGCCCGGGTTTTGCCATCTCGCAGCCGTAGGTAAAGCCAAGCTCTATGCCGTTCCACACGCCGGAGAAGCCCTCCACGTGCTGGTGGCCGAAGAACGCGCCCAGAACGTCGCCGCATTCCTTCCACGCTTTGAACTCATAGGTCTCGGCGCCGGGGGTGTAACCGAAGAAATTGTAGCCGCCCGCTATGGCGGGGTTCAGCCGCACGTAACCGTCGTCCGTTTTTTTGGCGCCGGTATCCGCAGGAGAACAGGGCAGGAAAAGATTGCCGATATCCGCAGCCTGAATGTGCTGGAACGCGAGCGCGGGAACAGGCACGCCGTTGGCGGCAGCGATCGCCTGCGACGTTTCGCGGTACCAGTCCACCTGCTCGTTCGCAATACCGCCGCCCCGGGTATCCATCAGCCACACGTTGAACTTATCCGCGCCGTCGGTGCCTCTGATCATCACGTGATAGTCCAGCCCCTCCTGCGGATCGGGGCTCTCGTCAAAGGCCACGCAGTGGGGATAGTTCGCAAAGATCTCCAGCCAGTTTCCGGTGGAAAGCCCCACCTTGCGGTCGTTATTCCCCAACGCGATCACATAGGGGATCTCATATTCTTCGAGAACGGAGAACACGGCGTCCACGGCTTTTTCCACGTTTGCGCGGGTCTTTTCCACGTTCAGGGTTCCGTCCGGGTCCTTCTCGACCACGCCCTCCCTGCCGGGCTGCGCGTCCACACCCACGTCGCCCACGCGGCTGTCTTCCACCAGATCCCCCGTGATCACGATGAGATCGGGGTCGGCGGTTTTCACCGCTTCCCGCAGAAGATTGAGCATATCCCAGGCGGGGTAAGCGTCATCCTGCGTATCGGTGAGCTGCAGGATCTTAAAGCTCCCGTCCGTGCGGAAGCGAAGCTCCGGCGTCTGAGACGCAAACGCCGCCGTCCCGGCGGAAAGAAGAAAGAGCAGAGAAAGAGCGAGCGCGAAGCCCTTCTTCAAAAAACCGCATCCTGAATTCTTCATAACGTTATCCCCGGAGGAGATCCTTCCTCCATGTTCCTTTCTTTTTATTCGCGTATAAAATACCATTGTTCAGTATACCACGCCGGGAACAGAAAATCAAGCGAAAATAAGGCGCTGCCTGTCGCAGAGGAAAATCCAGCTTCCCGATCTGCGGAAAAAACCGGATTTTGTCTCTCCCCCGAACTCCGCGCCGCGCGTTCTGTATAATTCCAACCCCTTTTTTGCATACTACCGGAGGAGAATCTGTTTTTGGAGGGACGGTCATGGCAGAGCACGCCGAACACGACACAACAAACAAAGGCAAATACCGATCCGGCTTTGAACGGCAAAGCGCCCCGCAGCGGATGCGGGCTGAGGCGCGGCGGATCATAAAGAAACAGATGCGCGCGCTGAAAAAAAGGGAAGATTTCTTTGATCTGCCGGACGCGAAATGGTTTGCGGACCATGCGGAGCGGTTTCTGGCGGCGCTGGATTCCGGCGGGACCGGAACGCCGTTTTTATCGAAAAAAGACGCGACGGACCTGTGGAGCGCCTGCCTCGGCTTTACCGAAACGGGACTGCTGCCGGAGGAAAAATCGCTCGCCGGTTTCTTTGCGACGTCCGGGCTTTCGCTGCCCGCCTGCGCCGCGCTGCCGGCAGCCCTTGCCGCAGCCGCCGCATGCAAAGTGGCGCGGGGTTTTTCTCCCTCCCGCAAGACCGACGGCGTCGCCGCCTGGGGAGCTCGGTTTCTGTCCGCGCTGGAACGGTTGGATCCGGACGCGCTGCCGGGGCTTCTGTGCGAAACCGAACGGCTGCTGCTGAAAGACCCCGCCGGCGTTTATCCGATGCTTTCCCCCGAAACAAAAGCCGCCTACAGAAAAGCCCTGCTGCGGCTGGCAAAAACCGCCGGCTACACCGAAACTGCAGCGGCGCGGGGCATTCTGGCCGCCTGTGAAACAACCGCCGACAGTGAAAAACATATCGGCGCGCACCTGCCCCTGACGAAAACGTATCCGCGGCGTTTCTTTTTTGCGGCGGAGATCTTTTTTTCTTTGGTCTGTGCCGGCGGGCTCGCCGCTTATCTGTCGACGGACGCGGCGAATCCTTTGCACACGCTGCCCGCCGTTCCGAGGTACGCCGCGGGCGCCGGACTTTGCTGTTTGTTTTTTTTATTCTTTTCGTCGATCTTCCGGCCGCTCTGGGACAGGCTGGCGGCGAAACTGATCCGTCCTCGGTTTCTGCCGCGGCTGGACGAAGAAAACGGCGGCGTTTCGCTTCCGCCTGTCTGCATCGCGGTTTCAACGCTGCTGCCCTCCGCAGACCGAACGGAAACGCTGTGCGCGCATCTTGAGGATCTGTCCGGCGCGGCAGGACTCCCCGGCTGCAAAGTCATATTGCTTGCGGACCTGCCCGCGGCAAAGTCGCCCATGCTGCCTACGGACGAAGCGGATATCGCGGCGGCAAAGCGGGCGATCGACCGACTGAACGAAACCCACGGCGGCGGTTTTTTGCTGCTGCTGCGCGACAGGGTCTATGCGCCGACAGAGGCATTATACACAGGCTACGAGCGCAAACGCGGCGCCGTCGAAGCGCTGGTAGGCGCCGTTGCCGACGGAGGGGACGGCTTTTTGCTGACCCACGGCGACAAAAAGGGATTGGAGCAATCGGCTTATATTCTCGCGCTGGACGCGGATACCGGCCTGCCGCCCGGCGCGCTGAAACGGCTGCTTTGCACCGCCGCCCACCCGCTGAACCGCGCGGTGATCGAGAATGGGAACATCAAGGCGGGGTACGGCTGCTTTGCGCCACGGATCTGCGTTTCACCGGAATCCGCCGGAAAAACCCTTTTTACCCGCCTTTTTACGGGTTCCGACGCCTCGATCTATAGGCCGCGGATAAGCGAGCGGTATATGGATCTTTGCGGGATGGGGCTGTTTTGCGGAAAGGGGCTCATCGACGTACGTGCCTACCGGGAAGTGTGCGCGGGCGCGTTCCCCGCGGGAACGGTGCTCAGCCACGACATGCCGGAGGGCGCGCTGCTCCGCACCGCTTATATTTCGGACGCCGTGCTCACCGAGGACTTCCCCGCCCGGACCGCCGCCTGGCTGCGGCGCGCACACCGCTGGCTGCGGGGCGACGTGCAGAACCTGCGGTTCCTGTTCGGTCCCATGAAAAAAGAAACGCCGGCAAAGAAGCTTCCGGCCCTTGCGAAATATCAGCTTCTCGATAATATGCGGCGGGCTGCGGTCCCGCCCGCCGCTGCTGCCGGGCTCCTGCTTTCGGCGCTGCTTCCCGCGCCTTTGAAATACCCGCTGCTGCTGCTCTCCGCGTTGAGCGTGACCGCGCCGGAACTGTTTTTTCTGCTTCGCGCGCCGGTCCGCTGTTTTTGCGCCGTTTTCTGCCGCCGGTTTTTCGTCCCCGCGCCCGAAACGCTTTGCAGGGCGCTGGCGCTGCCTTTTTTGCGGTTGGGGCTGCTGCCTGCCGTGGCCGCCGTGCACCTGGACGCCGTCGGCCGCGCTGTTTTCCGCAGCGTTATCAGCCGTAAAAAAACGCTGGAATGGACCACCGCCGCCCAAAATGAAGGAAAAACCGACCGCGCCGCGGGCTATACGGTCCTCTGCCCCCTTCTGTATTCCGCCGCCCTGCTTCCCGGTGGGAAACCGCTGCTCCCCTTTGCCGCCCTCGCCCTGCTCACGGTTCCGTTTTCGCTGTTTGCCGGGAAGGAAATCAAAAAACCGGGGGACGCGCTTTCGGACGCCGGGCGGGAAACGCTGCGCTGCTACGCCGCCGCTTCCTGGCGGTATTTCGAGCGGTTCGTGACCGAAAAAACGAATTTCCTCCCGCCGGACAACGTACAGGAAACGCCGGTGTTCCGCGCGGCGCAGCGAACCTCCCCCACCAATATCGGGCTGTATCTCGCGAGCCTGCTGGCCGCCGCGGACCTGCGGCTGATCCCGCCCGAAGCGCTGCTCCGGCGGTTGAAAGAAACCGTGAAAACGCTGGAACGCCTGCCCAAATACCGGGGGCTGCTTTACAACTGGTATGATACAGAAACACTGGAGCCCCTGCAGCCGGTTTTCGTCTCGTCGGTGGACTGCGGCAATTTCCTCGTTTGCCTTACCGCCCTGCGGGAGGGTTTATCGGAATACCTGCCCCTTGCCCCGGGGCTGACGGATCTCATTCCCCGGCTGCGGGCGCTGGAGGACGCCGCCGATCTTGCCTGCCTTTTCGACCGCCGCAAAAGGATGTTTTCGGTGGGGTATGACGCGCAGAAAGGAATACTGACCGACGCCGCCTACACGTATTATATGAGCGAATCGCGCCTGACCTCCTTTTACGCGGTCGCCAAAGGGCGTGCGCCGCTTTCGCACTGGGGCGCCCTTGCAAGAACGACCGTGGGAAGCCGCGCGGTCTCCTTTTCGGGAACGGCTTTTGAATACCTGATGCCCGCGCTCTTTCTGCCCGTATTGCCCAACACTTTTGAAGACCGCGGCCTGCGCCGGGCCGTAGCCGCGCAAAAGCGGTATGCGAAAAAGCACCGCGCCCCCACGGGCGTGAGCGAAAGCGGATATTACGCCTTCGACGGGGAGCTGAATTATCTGTATAAAGCCCACGGTCTGCGGCGGCTTTCGCTCTCCGCTTCCCCCTACGCAGAACCGGTCTTCGCCCCCTACGCCGCGTTCTTAACGCTGCAGGCGGACAAAAAGGCGGGGATGGAAGCCCTCTCCCGTTTTGCAGGCCTTTCCGCCTTCGGCAGCTGCGGCTTTTATGAGGCGGTGGATTTCACCGGCCGGGCAGCGCCCGCGAAATACCGGGTGGTCCGCAGTTATATGGCGCACCACGTGGGCATGAGCCTGCTTGCCGCCGACAACGCCCTGCGGGACGACTGTTTTGTCCGCCGCTTTTTCGCGGATCCCGCAATCCGCGCCGCAAAGGGGCTGCTGCCGGAGGCCTTCCCTGCCGCCCTGCCGCTGCGGGCGCCGGAAAAAGAGAAAAAAAACCGCCGTCCGACGCGGTTCCGGCAGACGGAGCGATCCGAGGAACGCGGCGTCAGCGTGTTTTCGGACGGAGAAGGCACGCTCATCTGCGACAAAACGGGGAGAAATCACTTTTTATACGCCGGGCTTTCCATGCTCAATTTTTCAAACCGCAGCGGCGGCGCTTTTACCGCTGTTGCGCAAGGGGAAACGGTCACGCCGCTCACCGGTTTTTTGCCGTTTTCGCATAAAACATCCTGTGTGAGCGCGAAAACCGACGCCGGCGGGCTGAAGCTGGGCGCCGCCCTCGCGCTTGCCGCCGGAACGGGCGCGCTGCTGCTTCCGCTGCGGGCGGAGAACGCCGGTCGGAAGCCGACGGAGCTGTCGCTGTTATGGTATTTTGAGCCGGGCTTTTTTCCCGTGCTGCAGCCGCCCCGCCACCCGACCTTCCGGGATATGCGTATGCGGGCAAAATACGATCCCGCACAGGCGCTGCTTCTTTTTTCAAAAGAAGAGAACGGAAGCGCGGGACCTTGGCTCTGCGTGGGCTTTTCCGACGGCGCGCCCCTGCGGTTTTCCTGCGACCGGGAAGAGATCCTCGGCAGCGATCCCTGCCGCCCCCATCCCTTTGCGGGAGGCCTGCCCGCCTTTACCGACGATACGCGCTTCACGCAGCCCGCCGCCGCCGTTTGCCGCCGCCTGCGGCTTTCTCCGGGGGAGGCCGTTACCAAAACGCTCCTGCTGGTTCCGGGCGCGGATGCGGCATCCGCCGTGCGGCAGCTGAGCGCCCTCCGACGCCGTCCGCCCGCGGTAAGATCGGCGGCGAAAGACCTGTTTTTGCGGGACGCTGCGATCGGCAGCTGTATCAGACGTCTGCTGGGCGCGGCGTTTTTCGGGGAGACGAGGCCCCTCGCCGCTTCAGACGGCGGACGTCCGGCGGGAGTCCGGGCTCTTTGGGAGCAGGGGATCGGCGGCGACCTGCCGCTGCTGCGGGCAAAGATCGATTCTCTGCCGCCCGCTGCCCTTTCTTCCCTGCTCCGCGCCCACGCCCTGCTGGCTTCCGCAAACGTCCCCTTTGATCTGGCGCTCTCCACCGACCGCCCCGGCGTTTACGGCGAGGCGATGCCGCCGGCGCTTTGCCGCGCCATGCATACGTTGGGGCTTTCGGGCTTCGGCGGAAAAGGCGGACGGCACCTGCTGCGGCTCCCTGCCTGCTCCCAGGCGTTTTTATCCGCCCTGAAGGCCGCCCCGGGCGCGGACTATCCTGCCGCCGCCGCTTTGTTGCCCTGCGGCGGGAACAAGACAACGGCGCCGCCGCTGCCGTCCTCTCCCTTATACCCGCAGGAAAACCACTTTATTCCCAACGGTTTTTACGCAGGGAAAAACACACTCCGCCCGTGGAGCCACGTGCTGTCGAACCGCAGCTTCGGCACGCTCGTCACCAACGCTTCCCTGGGGTTTACCTGGGCCATGAACGCCCGTCTGAATCCGGTTACCCCCTGGAGCAACGACCCCTGTTCCCATTTTTCCGGCGAGCGGCTGGAACTGCAGATCGGCAAAACAACCTACGATTGTGTGGCGGGCGCTTCGGCGTATTTTTACGACGACAAAGCGGTGTTCGGCGCGGCGTGCGGCGGCGCGAAGCTCAGGATCACCGTGCGGGTGGACGCCGTCGCAATGAAAAAGGAGGTGACGCTTGCCTATGCGCTCCCGCCGGTAAAATCGCCGGTCTTCCGCTATACGCTCACGCCGCAGCTCTGCGAAAATCCCGCCCATGCCGCCTTCATCCGTTTGCGCCCCGCCGAGAACGGGGTGATCGTCCGCAATTCCGCAAACGAGGATTTCCCCGGGGAAGCGCTGCTTTGCTGCGACCGCCCCGCCTCGTTTTCAACGCAGGGCGACGCCGTGGTTCTGACCGCGCCTGCACCGCAGAACAAAGGGCTCCTGACCTTTACGCTGCTGTATGCGGCAAAGGAAGCGGGGCTTTTTGCCCTGCGCGCCCTGCCATTCCGGCAGCAGACGCCCCCGCGCTTCCGCCCGCACACGGGAGACCCGGCGGCAGACCGTTTTGCACGCGCCCTGCTTTTGCACCAGACCCTTGCCGTCCGCCTGCTGGCGCGGACCGGCTTTTATCAGAATTCGGGGGCTTACGGCTTCCGTGATCAGCTGCAGGACGCCATGAACCTGGTTCCCTTTACCCCGTCGCTTACAAAAACGCAGCTTCTCCGCTGCGCCGCCGCCCAGTTCTCCGGGGGCGACGCGCTCCACTGGTTCCATGTGCTGCCCGCCCGGGCCCCTCGCCTGTTCGGAGCCCGGACTCTCTGCGCCGACGACCGGCTCTGGCTGCCGCTTGCCGCCGCCGAATACGCGGAAAAAACCGGCGATTTTGATATTTTCAGTCTCCACGTTCCCTATCTGAAAGGCGAACCTCTGCGCCCCGGGGAGCGCGAGCGCTGCGGGGAATTTTTCCTGGGAAAAGAAACGGGCTCCTTTTACGGCCACTGTATACGCGCCATCCGCCTGACCGCGGAGAACACCGGACGGCACGGTCTTTGTCTGATGCTGGGTGGCGACTGGAACGACGGCCTGAGCGAAGCCGGGGTCCGCGGACAGGGTGAAAGCGTATGGCTGACCATGTTCTTAAAACACGTCTGCGAGCGGTTCCGGGAGGTCGCTCTGCGGCAGGGAGAAAAAGAAGACGCGGCGTTTCTTGACGGAACTGCCCAAAAGGCAAACCGGGCGACGGAGATTCACGGCTGGAACGGCGGCTGGTTCCGGCGGGGCTATACGGACGACGGGACGCCGCTGGGGGATCCGGGAAACACCGCCTGTGAAATCGACCTGACGGTGCAGGCATGGGCGACGCTGGCGAACGTGGGAACGAAGGAACGGCAAACGGAAGCGCTGCGCGCCGCGTTCCGGCGGCTGTATACCTCCGATCCGCCCCTTGTGCGTCTGCTGGATCCGCCCTTTGGCAGCAACACCGTCCGCGCGGGCTATATCAACGACTATCCCCCCGGCGTGCGGGAAAACGGCGGGCAGTATACCCACGCCGCCGTCTGGTTTTTGTCGGCGCTGAGAAAAGCGGGGATGCGGGAAGAGGAACGGGCGGTTCTGCGGGCGATCCTCCCGCCGACGGAAGAGGAAGCGCTCCGGCGATATAAAAACGAACCCTACGCGCTTTCGGCGGACGTGTGCGCTTCGCCGGAATTGTCCGGACGCGGCGGATGGAGCCTGTATACCGGCGCGGCGGGCTGGCTTCTGCGGTATTTTTGGGAGAGAGAAAGGGATCGCTGAACCGGAAGATACGAAACCCACGCGAACTGCGAAAACCGCCCCGGCTCTTCCGGTTTTTCTCCGTTCTTCCCGGCAAATTCCGACAATTTCAAACAAATGAAAAAATAATCTTGTAATTTTCTTTTAATCGTGCTATGATATTATAAATATATCAAAAAGAAAAGGAAATGCAGGTTTCTGCACAGAAAACCCATGTCTGAAAATAAAATCACGCCGGTGATCATTCTGCCGGGGATCGGGCAATCCCGGGTGGTACTCACCGATGAAAACGGCGCTCCCGTCAAGACCGCGTGGCCGCTGGATCTGGACGCGGACGCGCTGTTGGGGCCGCTGAAGGGGCCCGCCATGAAAATGATGATGTTCCGCAGGGACGCGGGCTTTTCCGACAAGGTGGCGGAGGTGATCCGAACAGCGCTGGATCCCATTTCCGCAAAGCCGGACGGCACCATGAAAAACCGGCTGACAACGGTGCGGTATCCCGTGCTTTCGGAGTGTTCGGAGGACAACAAACGGTATATCAACCGCATGGTGCCCACCGTCGGGCTCACCGACAGAATCGGGGAGGAAAACGTATGGTTCCTCGCGTACAACTCCTTCGGAGATCCCTATGAGACCGCGGAAGAGCTGGACGCGCTGATCGGAAAGATCAAAGCGGAACGCGGCTGCGAAAAGGTGCATCTGCTGCCCGTAAGCATGGGCGCGGCGGTGGCCACCGCCTATTTCGACGCCTACGGAGCCAAAGGCGACGTGGACCGCGCCATGTATATGGTGCCGGCGCTTGGCGGCAGCAAGGTGGTGGCGGACCTGTTCAAGGAGGATCTGGAGGTCACGGAGCTGGGCGACATCCTTGAAATATTCATGGACGCAAAAGCGGGCGAAGCTCTGCGGGGCTTTGCAAAGATCATGCCGGCGGGCGTTGCCGAAGCGGTGGCGCACAAAGCGCTTGCTGCCGTGCGGGACACCGCGATCCGCTTCAGCCCCATGGTGTGGAGCGTGGTCCCGCCCGAATGCTATCCGGCGCTGGCGGACCGGTGGCTCTCCGGAGAAGAAACCGCCGTCCTCCGCAAAAAAACCGACCGGTTCTATGCGGCGCAAAGCCGCCTGCGGGAGCTGCTGGACGAGCAGCGGACCCGGGGCACGTCCTTTTACATCTGCGCGGGCTACGGCCTGCCTTTCCCGCCGGTGTTCGGCGGGGACGCCTGTTCCACCGACGGCATCATCAACCTCTCCTGCGCCACTCTGGGCGCGAAGAGCGCCGCCGCGGGGCAGCCGCTGCCGGAAACCGAGATCGGCGACCCGGCGTATGTTTCGCCCGACGGCGAGGTAGACGCCTCCTTCTGCTACACGCCGGAAACCACCTGGTTCTTCGCAAAACAACAGCACGACGCCATCGCTTATAACGACACGGCGCTGTGTGTTGCGGCAAGGGTCCTGTGCGACCCGGATTTCCGCGATATCCATTCCGATCCCGCCTTGCCCCAGTTCGGCAAAGCGCAGGACAACCGAAAACCGGCCGCGCCGCCGCAAAGCGCCGCCGAAGAAGGGAGAGACTAAGCTTTATGGAAGACGAAAACAAGCTCCATACCGCAGGGAACCCGCAAACCGAAGACGACAACCCGTTTGCCGCCGCGTTCGCGGGATTTGAGGAACAGAAAAGCGACGATACCGATCCGTTTCTGAACGGCGATCCCGCCGCGTTTGCCAACACGGAGGGCAGACGCGCGCAAATCGGAGAGCCCCGCCGCCATTCCGACAGCGGCGAAACGCACAGCAGGCCCGCAGCGCCGGAACCTTCCGCGCAGCAGACCGCAGGGGACGACTACAGCTTCCAGATCGGCGGAGAAAACTACAGCGTACAGAACGAAGCCCGCAATTTCAGCTTCGACGGCGCAGCTCCGGCCTACGCAGCTCCGGCGGCGGAAAACGCGTATGATCCCGCGACGCAGACCGACGGCTACGGCTATCCCGCGGAGGGCGGCTACGGTTATCCCGCAGAGGGCGGCTACGACTATCCCGTAGACGACGGTTACGGCTATCCGATCGAGACCGACGACTACGATTACGACGCGGATCCGGAGGAAGACGACACCCCCCGCAGGCAGTTCGCGTTCAAGGTCCGCAACCTGACCAAAGACTACGACGGCCACACGGTGCTCAACAATATTTCGTTCGACATCCCCGCCGGGAAGATCGTGGGGCTGCTGGGCCCCAACGGCTGCGGCAAAACCACGCTGATCAAGATCCTCACCGGCCTCATCAAGGATTACACGGGCGTTGTGAAGGTGGGCGGCAGGAGCATCGGCATCGTATCGAAAGCACACCTTGCCTATCTGCCCGACAACACCTATTTTCCGGGGCGCTTCCGTACCATCGACTGCATAAAATATTACGCGGACTATTTTGAGGACTTCGACCGGATCAAGGCGGCGCAGTTCGCTTCCGACTTCGGGCTGGATCTGAACCAGCGGGTAAAAACCATGTCGAAGGGGATGCAGGAAAAGCTCCAGCTCCTGGTTGTGATGAGCCGCAAGGCGGACATTTACGTGCTGGACGAGCCTCTGGGCGGCGTGGACCCCGCGGCCCGCGGCGTGATCCTCGATATCATTATGAACAACTACAAAGAAAACGCGACGATCCTGCTCTCCACACATCTGGTAAACGATCTGGAGCACAGCTTCGACCACGTGCTGATGCTCGGGAAGGGCGCGGTGCTGGTGAACACAGGGATCGACACTTTGCGCGCCACAGGCAAAAGCGTGGAGGAAATCTTCAAGGAGGTGATCGGCGATGCTTGGGAAGTTGATTAAGAATTCGTTCAAGGCGCATGCCAGCGCGGTTTACAACATTTACATCGCCATGGGGATCGCCGGCCTTGTGATGCTGATCCTCATGCTGTTCAACTGGACGAAAAACGGTGAATCGAGTCTCGGCTGGGGCATGGCGATCAAGGGAATCGCCGCCGGGGCGCTGTGCATCATGGCGTTTATCGGCGTGATCCTCACCTTTGTGGCCGTGTTCGGGGATTTTTCCCGCAGCATGTACGGTCAGGAAGGGCATCTGACCATGACGCTCCCTGTGCGCGCCAGCTCTCTGCTGCTGGCAAAATGGATCTCCGGCACGTTCTGGGTGATCCTGAGCTATACCACCCTGTGTCTCTGCTATTTCGGCTCTTCCATCTACATGATGCAGCACTCGCTGAGCCTGGTGCGGGACAACGAAGCCGCGTATTCCATCTATGAACTGTCAAAAGAAATGCTCACGGAAGTGTTTGAAACCATGGGGATCCATATGCCCTCCATCACCGTGATCTTAAACGTGATCAGCCTGTACGCCATCTGCGGCGGCGTTTACGCCTGCGTTTTCGTGCTGCTGGTGTATTTCGGCATCACGCTTTCACACTGCCGTCCCTTCAACAAGCTGGGGAAGATCGGCGCGCTGCTCTATTTTATCGCCGGTTTCGCGGCCATCGAGATCTTCGCGGTGATCGTATCGAAGCTCATCAACATCCATCTGCTGATCGCCGACGACCGATTTACCTTCACCATCGCGCAGAGCGACGTGGAACGGGCGTGGGGCATGGGCTTCGGCGCCGTTCCCATCACCAACGTCTACTGCGTCGCCATCCTGACCGTGGTGCTCTTCCTGGGCGTAGCGTACCTGATTGACCGCAAGGTCAACGTGGACTGAGCGGGGACCGACACAAAAATGCACAGATTTTCCGCAAATCGGCGCGACGCTTTGGGCAGATTGCGGATTGATAAAACAAGCGTAATATATTAAAATATTTTTGTAAAAAAGTGAACAAAAAGGAGACGATACCAATGAGCACTCTGAACAAAAAAACAGTAGAAGATATTGAAGTCGCCGGCAAAAAAGTTCTTGTCCGCTGCGATTTCAACGTCAAAATGGAAGACGGCGTTATCACCAGCGATAAGCGGATCGTGGCGTCTCTGCCCACCATCCAGTATCTGCTTGACAAAGGCGCGAAGCTGATCCTCTGCTCGCACCTTGGCCGCCCGAAGGGCGAGTTCACCCCCGAGTTTTCGATGGCGCCCGTGGCAGCCCGCCTTTCCGAGCTGCTCGGCAAAGAAGTGAAGCTTGCAAAAGACGTTGTGGGCGAAAGCGCGCAGGCGCTGGCCGCCGACCTTAAAGACGGCGAGGTTTTGCTGCTTGAAAACGTCCGCTTTGAGCCGGGTGAAACCAAAAACGATCCCGAGCTTTCGAAGAAATTCGCGGCGCTGGCCGACGTGTTCGTGAACGACGCCTTCGGCTCCGCCCACCGCGCCCACTCCTCCACCACCGGCGTTGCCGACTATCTGCCTTCCGCAGTGGGCTTCCTGATCCAGAAAGAGATCCAGTTCATCGGCGGCGCGCTGGAAGATCCCAAGCGTCCTCTGGTAGCCATTCTCGGCGGCGCGAAGGTCAGCGACAAGATCGGCGTGATCAACAACCTCATCGACAAATGCGACAAGGTGATTATCGGCGGCGGCATGGCCTACACCTTCTTCAAGGCCATGGGGCTGCCCGTGGGCACCAGCCTTGTGGACAAAGAGAACATTGAAAACGCCAAAGCCATGATGGACAAGGCGCACGAAAAGGGCGTTGCCTTCCTGCTGCCCGTTGACAACATCATCGCCGACAGATACGCAGAAGACGCCCAGTACATGAAGATCTATTCCGATTCCATCCCCGACGGCTGGATGGGTCTCGATATCGGCCCCAAGACCGCTGAGCTCTACGCCAAGTCCATCAAGGGCGCAGGCACCGTGATCTGGAACGGCCCCATGGGCGTTTCGGAATGGGAGCATTTTGCCGAGGGCACCGTGGCGGTGGCCAAGGGCGTTGCCGATTCCGGCGCGATTTCCATCATCGGCGGCGGCGACTCCGCGGCGGCCATCAAAAAGCTGGGCTTTGAGAAGCAGATGAGCCACATCTCCACCGGCGGCGGCGCTTCCCTTGAATTCCTCGAGGGCAAAGAGCTTCCCGGCATCGCCTGCATCGACGAGAAATAAGCAAGCAAAATCAAGGGGGCTGAAAAGTCCCCTTTCTTTGGATAGAGCAAACGACGAATCGGAATTTGCGGCGCAAATTCGATGAACGAAGAATCAAATATAAAAGAAAGGTTGAAATACATTATGAACAAAGCAACAAGAAAAGCCGTGATCGCCGGCAACTGGAAAATGAACAAGACCCCCGCCGAGGCAGCCGCCCTCATTGAGGAAATGAAGCCGCTGGTAAAAGACGCCGACTGCGAAGTCGTGCTCTGCGTGCCCTACGTGGACATCGCTGCCGCCGTGGAAGCCGCCAAGGGCTCCAACATCAAGATCGGCGCCGAGAACGTGCACTTCAAGGCAAGCGGCGCCTACACAGGCGAGATTTCCGCCGAGATGCTGCTGGCCTGCGGCGTGGAATACGTGATCATCGGCCACAGCGAGAGAAGAACCTATTTCGGTGAGACCGACCAGACCGTGAACCTGCGTACCCTTGCCGCCCTGAACGCCGGCCTGAAGGTCATCGTCTGCGTTGGCGAAACGCTGGAGCAGAGAGAGCTGGGCTACACCGAGACCCTGCTGAAATTCCAGACCAAAATGGCGCTTACCGGCGTGACCAAAGAGCAGCTGAAGAACGTGGTCATCGCCTATGAGCCCGTGTGGGCCATCGGCACCGGCGTGACCGCCACCGACGATCAGGCGGACGAGGGCAACGGATTCGTGCGCGCTGCCGTGGCGGAAGCCTACGGCGCCGAAGCGGCGGAAGCCATCACCGTGCAGTACGGCGGCTCCATGAACGCCAAGAACGCCGACGGGCTTGTGGACAAGATTAACGTAGACGGCGGCCTGATCGGCGGCGCGTCCCTCAAAGCGGCTGATTTTGCGGTGATCGTGAAAGCTGCCAGCAAATAAGAAAAAACACAAACTGTGTCCCTGCGTTGTTGGAGTTTTTCCTGCGGCTGCGCGGGGACCCATTGCAAATGAGGTAAATATAACATGAAAAAACCCGTTGTATTATGTATTATGGACGGCTTTGGCATCCGGGAAGAGGCCGAGGGCAACGCCATCAAAGCCGCCAGAACGCCCAATTTAAGCAAGTTTTTCAGCGAATGCCCCTTCACAACGCTGGGCGCTTCCGGGCTTGACGTGGGGCTTCCCGACGGCCAGATGGGCAACAGCGAAGTGGGCCACACCAACATCGGCGCGGGCAGAGTTGTGTACCAGATGCTTGTGAAGATCTCCAAATCCATCCAGGACGGCGACTTCTTCAACATCCCGGCGCTGGTCGACGCCATGGAAAACTGCAAAAAGAACGATTCCGCCCTGCACTTGATGGGCCTGTTGTCCGACGGCGGCGTTCACAGCCATATCGAGCATCTCTTCGGGCTGATGGAAATGGCGAAGCGCCACGGCCTCAAAAAGGTGTACGTCCACTGCATCATGGACGGACGCGACGTTTCGGTCACCTCCGGCAAGGGCTACGTGGCGGACACGGTGAAAAAGGCGGAAGAACTGGGGCTGCCCGGCGTTGCAACCATCACCGGCCGTTATTACGCCATGGACCGGGACTTTGCCTGGGACCGGGTGGAAAAGGCCTACGCCGCTTTCGTTTACGGCGAAGGCATTCAGAACACGGACGCCGTTGGCTCCATGCAGGAGAGCTACGACAAGGGCGTGACCGACGAATTCATCATTCCGACGGTTGTGAACAAGGAAGGGACCATCAAGGCGAACGACAGCGTGATCTTCTTCAACTTCCGCCCCGACCGGGCGCGGCAGATCACCCGCACCTTTGTGGATCCGGATTTTGACGGTTTCGAGCGCAAAAACGGCTTCTTCCCCCTGCACTACGTGTGCATGACCCAGTATGATGAAGCGATGCCGAACGTAAGCGTGGCCTTCCCGCCCGAAGCGCTGACCCAGACCTTCGGAGAATATCTGCAGGACAACGGCAAGACCCAGCTCAGGATCGCCGAGACCCAGAAATACGCCCACGTGACCTTCTTCTTCAACGGCGGCGAGGAAAAGACCTTCAAGGGCGAGGACAGGATCCTGATCCCCTCCCCCGACGTACCCACTTTCGACTTAAAGCCCGAAATGAGCGCCTATGAAGTCTGCGACGCCGTGTGCAGAGAGATCACCTCCGGCAAATACGATGCGGTGATCCTAAACTTCGCCAACTGCGACATGGTGGGACACACCGGCGTGTGGGAAGCCGCCGTGAAAGCGGTGGAAGCGGTGGACGAATGTGTGGGCAGAGTGGCCGAAGCGACCCTCAGTATGGGCGGCACGCTCTTTATCACCGCCGACCACGGCAACGCCGACAAGATGATCGGCGACGACGGCAAGCCCTTTACCCCCCACTCTACCAACCCCGTGCCTTTCTGTGTGGTGGGCTACCCCTGCAAGCTGAAATCGGGCGGGCGGCTCGCCGACCTCTGCCCCTCCATGCTCAAGGTGATGGGGCTGCCCCAGCCGAAGGAAATGACGGGCAACTGCCTGATCGAAGACTGAAAGCAATGCGGATTCCGGAATGCGGGATCCGGGATTGCGTCAAGCAACAAACAAAAAGACGTCGGAAGCCCGGCGTCTTATTTTCATGGTAAGTTTTTACCGTTCATGGTATTCTCATTTACGGTTTTACCATTAATAGATAATGGTTTTTTGTCTTATTTATAAAAAGAACAGAAGAAGACCTACAGTGAATACCATTGAGCCAACGACTGTCGGATATTGCCGGGTCAATGCGACTTCGACATATTCCAGGTCCTGCGGAGCAGCGCCTGACCGTGGTAGGTGGTGATCGTCTTCGGGAATTTCACCACCTTGAAGGTATCCATCAGATAACCGCCGGCATTCCAGAAAACGCCCAGAAACGTCATCCGGTCTTTGCGGGGCAGGCCGACCCATGCCTTCACCGCGCCGCGCACCGAGGGAATGAGATTTGCCATCAGGCCGGCAAGCGTTGCCTGTTCCGTCCCTGCCACCAGCGTGTTCATCACGGCGTCCAGCACCTCTTTCTGCCGCTCGTTGACCGAAAGCACGATCTCCCGCATGACCACGTTGATCATTTTTCCCACGTCGGTGAGGCCGTTTTCCGCTTCCATGATCTCTGTGCCGTCGATCTGCCAGGTGGTCACGTCGTGCTGGTCGATCCCGTTGAGCTGCACCGAGCTTTTGATCACCTTGTAATCCTCGTCGTGCGCCAGCATCAATCCCACCAGCGAAGCGTCCGGCAAATAGTGATGATACACAGGCAGGAGCTCTTTGTAGGCGGGCGTGTGGAACAGGCGGTAGGTATCGAAGCCGGGACCGTCGTTGTTATAAACGCCCACGAGCCGCGCGCGGAGCGCCGGATCCACCGTCAGCGCCACATACAGCGCCAGATGCCCGCCCTTGGAATGGCCGCAGAGGATCAGCTTATGCGAAGGAAACTGCGCCGCCGCGGTCTCAAAATAATCCATGGCCAGCTTGTAGGACGGGATCCCGCCCCGGGCCATGATATCCAGATCCTCTTTCCAGCCGAAAATGCTGTCGTTGGTGCCGCGGAACACGATCACCGCTGTATCGTCGGGCAGCAGATAGGTCTGGGCGCCGAACTGCACCGCCGGGCCGGTCTGATCCACCGCCGCGCAGCCCACAACGCGGGTCTCTTTATAGCGGCGGGTGTTTGCCAGCGTCATGGAATACATGCTCACCGTTTCGTCGAAGGCGACGCCCAGCGAAACGAATTTGTTGTCATTGAAAGCAAACATGCGGTTTGCAACCTCGTGATAAGGCACGGGCTTTGCCGTCAGATCGTCGCTCACCACGTGCTCAAAGGGCATGTAGGAAAGCTTGCTCACGATCAGGTTATCGGCGGCGTTAAAGGGCTCTTTTGTAAAAGAAAGATCCGCCGTCCGGGCAATGTATTCAAGCAGCGTTGACATCATCAATACCTCCTGTGACCAGTTCCGCCGGCAGCAGCCGGCAAAGCGTTTTTTTCGTTCATACTTTATTCATTTTATACGAATTACCGTTCGCTGTCAAGATTCAGGACGCGAAAATTTGTCGATTTTCATATTGTTCTTTTGCAACGTGTATGTTATAATGGAAAAAAATATGGAACGAGGAGCGTCAGATATGGAAAAAACCTACAAAAGCTGGCTGGACGGCGATTTTTCCAGCGCACAGGCCGAATACACAGAGGAAACGCCTCTGCTGTCGGAAGACGGCGTTCTGCTGGCGAAGGGCTGGGCGCGGCACAACGTGTTCACCTACGACCGCAAGCGCGTGAAAAAAGAAATGCGCAGAAAAGAATGGGACTTTTATCAGATCTCCAACGGCCGGTATATGGCGCAGCTCAGCTTCGCCAATATTTCGCTGGGCGGCTACGTTTCCGCTGTGCTGGTGGACCTGAAAACCGGCGAATCCCTCTGCTCCGCCATGAGCCCCTTCCTCGGCGGCAAGGATAAATACGTGCTGCCTCCCAAGGGCGACGTGCCCAACAACGTGAAAATGTCCGTGGGCAAAGCGGAATTCGAGTTCGACACCAAAGAAACGGAGCGTACGCTCTGGTTCAAAATGGGCGGCGTGGAACTGAATTTCCGGATGGACATCCTGCCGGGGCTTGAGAACATCACCACCGTTCTGCCCTTCAAGGGTTTTCCGGACCGCTATTTTATGACAACCAAGCAGAACTGCCTGCCCTGCGAAGGAACCTTCAACACCGGCAAGGAAGTGGTGCGCTTCTCGAAAGACAACACCTTCTGCGTGCTGGACTGGGGCCGGGTCTGCACCCCTTATTCCCTTGTTTGGTACTGGGGCAACGGCTCCGCCTATATCACCGACGAACAGGGGGAAAAACACCTTTTCGGCTTTGAGATCACCTGGGGCATCGGCGACGAATCGAACGCCACCGAGACCGCCGTGTTCTACGACGGCAAAGCCCACAAATTCGGTCCCGTGGACGTGGAGACCTTCCCGAAGCCCGACGGCTACATGAACCCCTGGCACTTCGTTTCACAGGACGGGAAATTCGACATGACCATGATTCCCTTCCACGACCACCATTCCGACCTGAACATCGGCGTGATGCGGATGCACTCCCACCAGGTGCACGGCCTGTGGAGCGGCACGGTGACCCTGGACGACGGCGCGAAGCTGGAGATCAAAGACATGTATGCGTTCTGCGAATACGTGGAAAACCGCTGGTAATTATATAAAAGGAGGACACATTTTTGAGAACATCCATCGACCTGAACTTCAACTGGAAGTATGCCGACCATTTTGCGGAGGACATGCTCAGATCCTCTTATGACGAAGCGGACATGTGTGAGGTGCACATTCCCCACACCAACAAGGAGCTGCCCTACAACTATTTAAATGAAAAAGATTATCAGTTCGTCTGCTGCTACCGCAGGCACTTCCGCACCCCTGCGGAGCTGGACGGCCGCCGGGCGCTGCTGCATTTTGAGGGCGCGGCGAACTATGCGAAGGTATACGTCAACGGCAAATACGCCGGGGAACACAAGGGCGGCTACACCCCCTTTACCTTTGACGTGACCGATCTCCTCAACAAGCGCGACAACGTCCTTGCCGTAATGCTGGACTGCACCGAGCGCAGCGAGATCCCGCCCTTCGGCCACATGGTGGACTACCTCTGCTACGGCGGCATCTACCGCGAGGTGTGGCTGGAGGTTGTGGAGGACGCCTTTATCGAAGACCTTTATATCACCACGCCGAACGTATTACATCAATATAAGATCGTACAGGCGGAGATCACCTTCAACAAGCCTGTTACCGGTACCGTGGCCTTAAAAGTGACCGACGGCGACAAGGTGATGGGCGAGAAAACCGCCGAGATCGACGGCAGGAAGCTGCGCGTACGCTGGAACATCAAAGGCGCGAAGCTCTGGGACGTAAACGCCCCGCAGCTTTATACCTTCTCTGCGCTGTATAAAGGCGACGGCATCACGAAGCGCTTCGGCTTCCGCGAAGCCAGATTCACCCGTACGGGCTTTATGCTCAACGGCCGCAAAATGCAGCTGGTGGGCCTCAACCGGCACCAGAGCTACCCGTACGTTGGCAACGCCATGCCCGCCGGCGCCCAGATCGCGGACGCGGACCTTTTAAAATACCGCCTGGGCTGCAACTTCGTGCGCACCGCCCACTACCCCGATTCCATCCACTTTCTGGATCGCTGCGACGAGATCGGTCTTCTGGTGTTCACCGAAATGCCCAGCTGGCAGCATCTCGGCGAAGGCGAATGGCGGGAAAACTGCCTGCAGAACATCCGGGATATGGTGATCCGCGACCGCTCGCATCCCTCGGTGATCATGTGGGGCGTGCGCGTGAACGAAGGGCAGGACTGCGACGAATTCTATACGCAGACCAACGCCCTTGCAAGGAAGCTCGACCCCTCCCGCCAGACCGGCGGCGTACGCAACATGCCCCGCAGCCACCTGCTGGAGGACGTTTATACCTACAATGATTTCTCCCATGCCGGCGGGGCGATCAAGCTGCTGCCCCCGGCGATCGTGACGGGCTTCAAAGCGCCGTATCTGGTGAGTGAGCACAACGGCCACATGTTCCCCACCAAGAGCTTCGACAAGGAAGAAGTGCGCCGCGACCACGCGCTGCGCCACCTGAAGGTCCAGAACACGGCTTTCGGGAACAAGCGCATTTCGGGCGCCACCGGTTGGTGCATGGCCGACTACAACACGCACAAGGATTTCGGGAGCGGCGACCGCATCTGCTACCACGGCGTGACCGACATGTTCCGTATTCCGAAGCTGGCGGCGGCGGTGTATGCCTCGCAGCAGGACGATTTCCCGGTGATGGAGAGCTCCTCCGCCATGGACGTGGGCGAATACCCCGGCGCCATCGTGGGCCAGACCTATCTCTTTACCAACTGCGACTACGTGGAGGTATACAAAAACGGCGAATATAAGAGCACGGCGTATCCGGACAAAAAGCGCTTCCCGCATCTGCCCCATCCGCCCGTGTGCCCCTATGATTTCATCGGCGACGCGCTGACGGAGACCGAGGGACTGGACGAAAAAACCGCCGCAGCCTTAAAGGACGCGCTGAACAAGGCGAACTCCATCGGCTACATCATGCCGCCGAAGTATTATCTGGAAGCCCTCTATGCTGTGCTCCACGGCAAAATGAGCTTTGAAAAGATCTACACCATCGTGACCAAATACTTCGCCAACTGGGGTGACGAGCAGGTGACCTACCGCTTCGACGGTTACAAAGACGGCGTGATGGTGAAATCCATCACCCGCACCGCCGTTTCGGGCACGCAGCTCTTTGTTTCGGCAGACAAAACCGCGCTGACCGAGGACAAGACCTGGGAGACCACCCGCGTGGAGCTGGTGGCGCAGGATACCTTCGGCAACCGCCTGCCCTATGCCAACAACGTGATCAAAGTAACTGTGGACGGCCCGCTGGAGGTCATCGGCCCCAAAGAGTTCGCACTGGTGGGCGGCGCCCGCGCCTTCTGGCTGAAAACCACCGGCAAGAGCGGTAAAGCCACCGTTACGATCGAAGGCGAAAACCTCGGCGTCCATACGCTGGAATTTGACGTGATTAAAAAATAAAAGAACAGACAAATCGGATTTTGATGTATAGCAGTCAGCCGTCAGCTAATAACAGATAGCCGACAGATGATGAATCTCCGGAATGGCAGTATGTTTTTTGTCCTGTTTCCGGTAGGAAAACTGACCGCTGACGGCTGATTGCTGACGGCTAAATTCCTGTTTGTCACCAATAGAAAGGATCCGTATTATGTATTACGAAATGACCATTGCGGGCTGCAAACGGCAGCTCCCCCTGTGCAAGCTGAACGACGACCTGATGATCGGCGCCTTTGTGATCTTCGGCGATCAGGAGCTCACCGTGGCCTGCGCCCGCGATCTGCTGAAGATCGCGCCGGACTACGATTATCTGCTGACGGCGGAGGCCAAGGGCATCCCGCTGATCCACGAAATGGCGCGGCAGCACGGGGACAAAAAATATTTCCTCGCCCGCAAAAAGCCCAAGCTTTATATGACCGGCGTGTTTGAGGTGGACGTGGATTCCATCACCACCGCCGACCACCAGAAGCTCTATCTGGACGTGAAGGACGCCGAGATGATGAAGGGCAAACGCATCCTGATCGTGGACGACGTGATCTCCACCGGGAAATCTCTTGCGGCGCTGGAAAAGCTCTGCAAAGAAGCCGGCGCCGAGATCTGCGGACGGATGGGCATTCTTGCCGAAGGGGACGCCATCGGCCGCGAGGACATCAGATATCTGGAGCCTCTGCCCCTGTTCAACAGCAAGGGCGAAGCGATCGGCTGACGACGACCGCATCCGGCGAATGAATAAACGGCGCGCCGCGAAAACGGATCGCCGCAAACCGCTGAAATAAACGAAGGATCCCTGAACCGTACAGGCGCGGGGATCCTTTTTTGAATTTTGAAATATTGATTTTAAGCCGCACGAAGTTTTTTTTAAAAATGCATCGTCGGTCTCCTTTTCCCGGAATGTGATTTTGAGAAATGCAAAAAGTTCATTCCGTTTATACTGTAACACAGCGAGCAGAAAGAATAAAGAGATTTATTTCTTTTTTCA
>CACZOP010000274.1 GCA_902782845.1 Oscillospiraceae bacterium
ATACACAAAGGTCGCCGCCTCGCACAGCCACTGGCCGTAGAGCTTGCCCCACATGGCCTTGGCCCAGCCGGTATCGGAAATGGTAAAATGCAGGCCCTCGGGATCCACGTCGTGCCAGTAGCGGGCGGTGTGGAAATGGCCCAGCGCATATTTATAGTTGTGAGCGGCGATCTTAGGATACCCCGAAGTGCCGGAGGTGAAGAACATCAGCATCAGATCGTCGCCGCCCGGCGCGTCTGGCGTGCGCTCAAAGTGCGAAGAAAACAGGGTGTATTCCTCGTCGAAGCTGCGCCAGCCCTCGCGGCTGCCGTTCACGATCAGCTTGTTTTTCACGGTGCCCACGTTTTCTATGGCCAGCTCCGCCTGATGGGCGGTGTCGCCGTCGGCGGTGCAGATCACGGTTTCGATGCCGGCCGCCTTGATGCGGTATTCAAAATCGTGCACCTGCAGCTGGTTGGTGGCGGGAATGGCGATGGCGCCCAGCTTATTGAGCCCCAGCATGGCGAACCAGAACTGATAGTGGCGCTTGAGCACCAGCAGCACCCGGTCGCCTTTTTTGATCCCCATGCTCTTGAAGTAGTTGGCGCACTGGGAAGAAGCCCGGCGCATATCGGTGAAGGTGAAGCGCCGCTCGGTTTTATCGCGGGAAACGTGGAGCATGGCCAGCTTGTTAGGCTCGCGCTTGCTCAAAGCGTCCACTAAATCGAAGGCAAAATTAAAATGCTCGGTATTCTTGAAATCAATGGAAACGGGCGTACCGTTCTCGTTTTCGGTCACGTCGATATAGTTCT
Source organism: Oscillospiraceae bacterium (assembly GCA_902782845.1). Lineage (GTDB taxonomy): Bacteria > Bacillota > Clostridia > Oscillospirales > Acutalibacteraceae > RUG806. The sequence goes on from CACZOP010000274.1 coordinate 792, forward strand.
GCCAGATGCGGGGCTTCAGATCCTTCCGGCGGGGCGCGGCGTTTTTCTGCTCCGCCCGCGGCAGGCGCGAAAGCTCCGGAATGGGCTCGCCGGTGGGGTTCAGCACGATGGCGTAGAATTCGCAGTCCTGCCCGCCCACGGCGATCATCCCGTGAGGGGTGGAGGAATTATAGTAGATGCTGTCGCCGGGGTGCAGCACTTCGCTGTGCTCGCCCACGCGCACCATCAGCTGCCCCGAGATCACGATATCCAGCTCCTGCCCCTCGTGGGTGGTAAGCTCGATATCCCGGTGGGCGGCTTCGTCGGAATACACGCTTTTTACATACAGCGGCTCCGCGATGCGGTTCTGGAAGGCGTAGGCCAGGTTATAATAGGTCATCCCGTGGGCGTTGGCGATCTCCTCCCCCGCCCCGGCGCGGGTCAGAGTGAAGGATTTCAGCTTGGGGCTCTGCCCTTCGATGATATCGGTCACGTTCACACCCAGCGCCAACGCGCAGCGGTAGATAAACGCGAAGTTCAGGTCGCTTTCGCCGTTTTCGCAGCGCAGGTATTCCTCCACCGAAACGTCGGTTTTCTGCGCCATCTCCTGCGGCGTTTTTCCTTCGATCTCTCTGAGCTCGCGGATACGGCCCGCCATCTCGCGGATCTTGAAATCCAGACCTGTCATGACACTTTCCATGGCAAAAAGTTCCTTTCTGTGCGGGACAAAACACAAAGCCCGCCCCAAAGCAAATTTCTTTGAGACGAGCAAAACACCCGCGGTACCACTCAAATTGCGCGTATAAAACGCGCCCCTCAGGCTCCAACAAGCCTTATGCCTTTACGCGGCAGCATCGGAAGGGGTCTAATAGTCCGGACGATCGGACGTTCTTCCCTTCGGCTCGGAAGCTACAGCTGCAAACGGACCTCCGGCAGCTTGCACCAACCGCTGCCTCTCTGCGCTCCGCCCCTGTTTGCGCCCTCTTCGTTATCGCCTTTATTAAGGGGTATTATAATGCAATCGTTCTGCTTTGTCAATAGAAATCCGATTAATTGTATTTTAATTTTCAATCAAATATTTTAATCTATAAATCTATACAGTCTCACAACAGATTCCGCTGGATCTTGCCGCTGATGGTCTTGGGCAGGTCTTCGCGGAACACCACCACGCGGGGATATTTATAGGGCGCGGTGTGGGCTTTTACGTAGTTCTGGATCTCTTTTTTCAGTTCCTCGGTCCCTTCGGTGCCCTTGGTGAGCACCACGCTCGCCTTCACGATCTGGCCGCGCACCTCGTCCGGCTCGGCGGAAACGCCGCACTCCAGCACGTAGGGCAGCTCCATGATAACGCTTTCGATCTCAAACGGCCCGATGCGATAACCGGAGGATTTGATGATATCGTCCACGCGGCCCACATACCAGAAGTAGCCGTCCTCATCCCGCCATGCGGTGTCGCCGGTGTGATAGAGATTGTCGCGCATGCATTCCGCGGTCTTTTCGGGCTCGCGGTAGTATTCGCGGAAGAGGCCCGTGGGGATCCCCTCCTCCAGATGTACCACGATCTCGCCCACCTCGCCGTTGGGCACGGGTTTGCCGTCGGGATCCACCACGTCCACCTGATACTGCGGGGAGGCCTTGCCCATGGAACCGAGCTTCACGGGCGTGCCGTAGAGGTTGGCGATGGTGAGGGTGGTCTCGGTCTGGCCGAAGCCCTCCATGATTTCAAGGCCCGTGGCTTTGAGGAACTGCTTGGCGACCTCGGGGTTCAGCGCTTCGCCTGCGGTGGTCATGTGCCGCACGGACGAGAAATCATATTTCGACAGATCCTGCTTGATCATCATCCGCAGCATGGTGGGCGGCGCGCAGAAGGTGGTGATGCCGTATTCCTTAAACAGCGGCAGGATGTCAGAGGCGTCGAAGCGGTCGAAATCGTATACAAACACCGCGCCCTCGCACATCCACTGACCGTAGAGCTTACCCCAGAGGGATTTGCCCCAGCCGGTGTCGGAGATGGTAAAGTGCAGGCCGTCCGGTTCGCAGCAGTGCCAGTATTTGGCGGTGACGAAGTGCCCCAGCGAATAGGTGTGTTTGTGCTCCACCATTTTGGGGTTGCCGGTGGTGCCGGAGGAGAAGAACATCAGGGCCGCGTCCTCGCCGCCGGGCGTATCGTCCGTGCGGTCGAAGTGGCTGGAAAAGATGGCGTATTCGCTGTCGAAATCGCGCCAGCCGTCTTTTTTGCCGCCCACAAGGATCTTCGTCTGCACCGTGGGGCATTTTGCCGCGGCGGCTTCGGCGATATCCGCCACGTCGCCGTCGGCGGTGCAGAGGATGGCCGAAACGCCGGCGGAATCATAGCGATAAGTAAAATCATGCTCTTTCAGCAGGAAGGTGGCGGGGATGGCGATGGCGCCGAGCTTATGCAGACCCACCATGGCGAACCAGAACTGATAGTGGCGCTTGAGCACCAGCATCACCTTATCGCCCTTTTTGATGCCCAGACTCTTGAAGTAGTTGGCGGCGCGGTTGCTCTCTTTACGGATATCGTTGAAGGTAAAGCGACGCTCCGTTTTGTTTTTGTCCAGATGCACCATGGCAAGCTTATCGGGCGTCGCCTTCGCGATGGTGTCCACGATATCGAAGCCGAAGTTGAAACGCTCGGTGTTCTTGAATTCTATGTGCTCCAGCGCGCCGTCGGCGTTTTCGGTGCAAACGGCGTATTGCTCGGCGATCAGCTTCCCGGCGGGGCGCACGGTGTGCACGGTATCGCGGAAGAGCTTTTCGTGCTGGTCCTCGCCCGGCAGCACCACGGCGCAGAACACGCAGTCCTTGCCTCCCACAGCCATCATGCCGTGAGGGTTGGAGGAATTATAATAGATGCTGTCGCCCTCGTGCAGAATCTCCTGATTTTCGCCCACCTGCACCAACAGGGAACCGGAAAGCACGAAATCGAATTCCTGCCCCGAATGGCGGATCAGATGCAGGGGCTTCCCCTGCTGCTCTTCGGAAAACTCATACCGCACCCAATAGGGCTCGGCGATCTTATTCTTGAAACGGGGCGCAAGGTTCTCGATCATAATGCCGTCTTCCTTGGCGGTCTGCTGCCCCTGCCCTGCGCGGGTCACGGTGTAGGAGGAAAGCCGCGCGGAGTGGCCCTCCAGCAGGTTTGTGATCTCAATGCCGAAAGCAAGCGCGCACTTGTGGATGAAGGTGAAGGGCAGATCCCGCTCGCCGCGCTCGTAGGCGAGGTAATCGTCCACGGTAACCTCGGTTTTTTCCGCCATCTCCGCTTCGCTGTAGCCCATGATCTCCCGCATCTCGCGAATTCGACGCGCGATCTCCATCAACTGCGATAAACCTGTTTGTGTGCTCATTTATAACGCCCCTTTCGGAAAAAATAGTATTTTGAATTCTGAATTCTGAATAAAAAAAGCCCGCCTCAAAGATAAGCACTTTGAGACGAGCAAACTGCCCGCGGTACCACTCAAATTGCGCGTTTTCACGCGCCCCTCAGGCTCCAACAAGCCTTATGCATTTACGCAGCAATCACGGAAGGCACTACTTGCGGCGGCGGTTTTCGCCCCCTGTGTTCGGACCTTCAGCTCGGAAGGGATGGGAATTGAAAACAGTCTGCTGCCGGGCTCGCACCGCCCCCGACTCTCTGAGAACGTCGTTGTTTTCTCCGTCTTCGTCATCGCTTTTCAACAGTATGACACGATGTGTCGTATTCACTTGTTAAACGAATTATAGCACCGCCATCCGGCGTTGTCAAGCGTTATTTTATGTTTTTTATGAACAAAAATTTTATGTTTTTTATGAACAAAAAACGGATGATACTTGTAAATGCTCAATTTATACATGTTGCAATATCTGAATTGCTGATAAACCTGCAAAAAACAGAAGACAGAACTGTTGAAGTCAAATCAAGCAATGCGGACGAATTGAAAAAATATAAGGAATTGCTTGACGACGGCGTCATTACACAAGACGAATTCGACGCGAAGAAAAAACAGCTTTTGGGCTTATAAAACAATTTGAGCGGGACGAAACCCCCGCTCTTTTTTGTTTGATTCGGTTTCACAGACAGACGCATAAGGAACAAAAGCGTTCACGGTCCTGTAAAGATCCCGCTCCTGTCCACCGTCTCATACCAACACCGTGCCATGATCTCGTGGCCGAGGACGGTGGGGTGGACGCCGTCCCAGATCACCGTGCCCGGAGCGCTTTTTTCCACGTAGGGCGCGAGGGC
>CACZOP010000275.1 GCA_902782845.1 Oscillospiraceae bacterium
ATGTGTAGTACAGGTTTGTGATTACCGGTAAGCTTGGCGGACGCCGAGCAGAAGACGTGGGTGCATTTCGCCCGCATCGGCGACCCGAGCGCCGACGGGCACGTCTGGGAGCCGTATACCGCCGGGAGCCGGAAAATAATAAACAATTGCGCGTGCGCGGATTTGTGTAAAATACAAATTGTATCGCATGCGTGGATTTTGGTATAATAAAAAAAGAAACTTGAACGGGAGAATTGTCATGCGTGCTTTATGGGAAAAGATCGTAGCCTTTTTTATGTCGATATTCGCGTTTTTTTCCGGTTTGTTCGGCGGCGGCGGGAACACGGCGCAACCCTATAAAAACGATTATGTGATCCCAGAAAATACCGTGCCGTACACGACGCTCGACACAACGCCGAAAACCGACTGGACGGCAAACTACATCTGGGACGCCTCCGACGGCAGCGAAGAAAACGTGTGGATGTGCTTCAGAAAAACCGTCACAGTTTCCGAAACACCCGAAAATCTGACGGCGTACATCTCCGCCGATTCAAAATACTGGCTTTATATCAACGGCGAGCCGGTCGTTTTTGAGGGCGGCGTCAAAAGAGGGCCGACCGCAAACGACAGCTATTACGATCCCGTGCAGATCGGACCCTATCTGAAACCCGGGAAAAACGTCATCGCCGCCATTGTCTGGTACTGGGGCAAGGATACGAGCTTTTCCAATACGGACAGCGGAAAAGCAGGCTTTCTTTTTGAAGCGGGAAGCATTCTTTCCGACCGCAGCTGGAAGGTATGCCGTAACAGTGCCTATCAGAAAGACAACGGCAGCACACAGCCCAATTTCAGACTGCCGGAATTCAACATTTATTATGACGCAGGAAACGAGATCGGCAGTTGGCTTTCTCCCGACTACGACGACAGCGCATGGAAAAATGCGACGGAACACGGGACAGGCGGCTGCGCGCCCTGGGGGAAGCTCTATCCGCGCGGCATCCCGCTCTTAAAGGATTATGGCTTGAAGGACTATGAAAACAGCGGCGATTTCAAAAACAGCACCATACTTTTGAAAAAGAAAATCACGCTTGATCTCCCCTATAACGCGCAGTGCACGCCCTATCTTAAAATTGACGCAAAAGCGGGCAAAACGATAAAAATCACAACGGAGAACACGGGCATCGGCTCCGTTTACGATACCTATATTACAAAAGACGGCGTTCAGGAATTTGAGGCGCTCGGCTGGTTCAACGGGGAGCACATTACCTACGAGATCCCCGCGGGCGTAAAGATCCTGGAGCTGAAATACAGAGAAACCGGCTACGACACCGCGTTTTCCGGCATCTTCACCTGCGAAAACGAAAACTTAAACACTCTTTGGCAGAAATCGCTTCGCACCCTTTACGTGACCATGCGCGACAATTATATGGATTGTCCCGACAGAGAGCGGGCGCAGTGGTGGGGCGACGTTACAAACGAAATGGCGATGACGATGTATTCGCTTGATGCAAACGCCTGCCTGCTGTATCAGAAGGGCGTTGCCGCCATGCTGGGGCATATTGACAAAAACACAAACGTTTTGCAGACCGTTGTGCCCATCGGCCACGATTACTTTGAGCTGCCCATGCAGCAGCTGGCGGGGATCTGCGGCTTCTGGACCTATTATCTGTATACGGGCGATACGGATTTTTTGCATTCGGTTTACGACGCGGCCCTGCATTACCTGGAGCTCTGGACGATCGGGAGCGGGAACCTCGTGAACCATCGCGGCGGCTCCTGGGACTGGATGGACTGGGGACAGAATGCCGACGTTGCCGCAATTGAAAACGCGTGGTATTATTACGCGCTTTCCTGCGTTCGGAACATGGCCGAAGTCCTTGGCAAAAACAGCGCCGGCATTGCGGAAAAGATGAACAGGATCAAAACCGGATACGCCTCGTTCTGGACGGGCAAGGGCTATCAGAGCAGCGGCGCCGCCGCGCCCGACGACAGGGCAAACGCGCTTGCGGTGCTTTCCGGTTTGGCGGACCAAACGAAATACGACGCCGTGACAGCCGTTTTGACAAACACCGAAAACGCAAGCCCGTATATGGAATTCTATGTGCTGGAAGCGCTTTGCGAGATGGAGCGGTTCGACGCCGCGCGCAGCAGGATGC